>JAPKZI010000216.1 GCA_026393865.1 Candidatus Aminicenantota bacterium | reverse complement strand
TTGCGGGACTCCTCGAGGCCTTGGCGCAGTGTGACCATGCCTTTGTACTTGCGGTCGTAATTCTTGGGCGACCAGATCGTCTTCTGCCATTTGTCCTCGAAATCCGTCGGTTCGTCGACGATCCGGCTGGCGGCCGTGAATTCGTTTTCCAGGGCGGCGGTATACAGCATGGGCTTGATCGATGAGCCGGCCTGGCGGAACGTCTGGCTGGCGCGGTTGAGCTGGCTCTTCTGAAAAGAAAAACCGCCGACCATGGCTTTGATCTGGCCGGTCTTGGGATCGATGGCGATGAAAGCGCCCTGGACCACCGGCTCCTGATCCAGAGACACCAGGAGCTCCTTCTTGTCCTCGGCCTTGCTCTTGACCCGGACCTTGATCACGTCGCCGGGCCTGATCAGCCGGTCCAGGGATTTGGTCTTATCGCGATAATCGGCGAAAGCCCAGGCGATGTCATCGTTCAGCATCTTGCCGATGGCGCCCTTCACTTTGACCAAAGCGTCCTTTTTGCCGACGGTCAGCACGATGGCGTCCAGGATGTCTCCGGGCTCGACCCTGGGTGTCGTCCAGCTCCTGAGCCGATAGTCCTCGAGCTTCCCGCCCTTGAGCTGGAATTCCTTGTCGTCCAGGAGATTGACTTTATCTTTTCGCCAGCCGCGACGTTTGTCCAGCTCCCGGAGCCCCTTGTTCAGGGCGTCCTCGGCGAACTTCTGGAAGGCCGGGTTCAAGTTGGTATAGACCTTCAGGCCGCCGCGGTAAAGGGCGTCCTCGCCATAGGCGTCGACGATGTATTTGCGGATCTCCTCAAAGGGGTAGGCCCCGAAATCCGAATCCTCGCGGCCGCGGGGAAGGACGCCCAGCGGTTTCTTTTTCGCTTCTTCCGCCTGGGCCGCGGGAATGAACTTTTCCTCGACCATGCGATTGAGGACGTGGTTGCGCCGTTCCAGCACCAGGGCTGGAAATCGATAGGGGGAATAACGCGACGGGCCGCGCAGGATCCCGGCGATGACGGCCGCCTCGTCGAGGGTCAGGTCGGACACGCTCTTGCCGAAATAAAGGTGGGAGGCGGCCTCGATCCCGAAAGCGCCGTTGCCGAACTCGAACTGGTTGCAATACATCTCGAAGATCTTTTCCTTCGAATATCGTTTTTCAATCTCGATAGCCAGAGACCATTCGACCAATTTCCTTTGGATCGTCTGAATAGGATGTAAAAAAAGTTTCCTAGCCAACTGCTGGGTGATCGTACTGCCCCCTTCGGGCTTTTTGCCCGACGAGCCCCCCCAGAACGAGGGCCGTCGAGAACAGGGCGATGATCAGGAGGACCTTCAATAGGCGCTTTTTATCGCCTCGGAAGATCCTGATCCGCCAGTACTTTTTGGATTCGGCCATAACCTAAAAATATAGCAGAAATCCGCTCTTATGAATAGGACGGCTTTTTCGCCAGAATAAGCATGGCTTTATTATAGATTTGGCGGGCGATGTCCCTTTTATCCCGGCAGGCGTCGATATGAACGAACCGGGCGCCCCTGAAAGAAAGGAAGATCCGGCGGACCTTGGCCAGATAGGATTCGCGCTCGAACAGGACGTCCTTAGTCTTCCGGCCCGAGATCCTGGCCAATCCCTCACCCGCCTTGATATCCAGGATGAAAACCAGGTCCGGTTTCGGGGCGAACCTTTCGTTCAGGCGCCGGATGCGGTCCCCGTCGAGCCCCTTGGCCCCCTGATAGGCGATCGTCGAGAAATAATAGCGGTCAAGGACGATGATCTTCCCGGCGGCGAGGGCCGGCCTCACGTTCTTCTCGACGTTTTCCCGCCGGTCCTTTAGGAAGAGCTCCAACTCCTGTTCGGGCGTCAGGGAACCGGCCCGCCGGGCCATCCGCTTGAGCTCCCGCCCCCATTTCCCCCGCGAGGGCTCCCGGAAATAGACGGCCCGAAAGCCCTTGGCCCGGAGCTTCCTGAGAAGGCTTTTCGCCTGGGTGGACTTCCCCGCCCCGTCGATGCCTTCGATGACGATCAGCGCGCCCTTTCTCGACATGGACTCCGATATTAGCCCGGGCGAATACGAAATGCAACTTTTCGGGCGGGGCCGGGGTTTGAATTTAGTTATAAATTATGCTATCTTTTAGCTTAATTTAAAAACAGCAGATAGCGCGACGACAGGACAAAAAATGGAGGTTTTGAGATGAAAAAGGTTGTCTGGATTTCACTGGCCAGCTTCTTGCTCGGAATTCTGCTGGCCGGATATGTTTTTGTTTACCTGCCCGAGAAAAAGGCTCCCCAACGGAGCTTTTTGGATAGCGCCGCGGCCCCCCTGGGCTCGAGCCTTTTCGCCGATGTCCCCCAGGCCATCAAACCCGACCTGGACTTCGTCAAGATCTCGGACAAGGTCGGGCCGGCCGTTTTCAAGGTCGAATGCGACAAGATCGAACGGCAATCGACCATGGGCTTCCCGGACGGTCCCTCCGATGAATTCTGGAATCGCTTCTTCGGCAGTCCCCAGACACGGCCCCAAACCCAAAAAGTGATCGTCCAGGGAACGGGCTTTTTCATCAGCGCCGACGGCTACGCCATAACCAACAACCACCTCGTGGAGAACGGCCAGAAGGTCAAAGTTTTCACCGCCCAGGGCGACGAATACCAGGCCAAGATCATCGGGACCGATCCCCGCACCGACGTGGCCTTGATCAAGATCGAGGCCAAGAACCTGCCCTTCGCCGAACTGGGCGATTCGGCCCAGGTCAAGGTCGGCGAATGGGTGATGGCCATCGGCAACCCGCTGGGCATGGAGCACACCGTCACGGCCGGCATCGTCAGCGCCAAAGGACGCCAGCTCGGCCTCGGCGACGGCAGCTATGAGGACTTCATCCAAACGGACGCGGCCATCAACCGCGGCAACAGCGGCGGCCCGCTCGTCAATATGAAAGGCGAGGTCATCGGCATCAACAGCAACATCCTGACCCCGACCGGGGGCAATATCGGCATCGGCTTCGCCATCCCGGTGAACATGGCCAAGAAGGTCGTGAGCCAGCTCAAAGACAAAGGCGAAGTCGTCCGGGGTTGGCTGGGCGTCGAAGCGGCGCCCCTGCCGATCGACCAGGACACGCAGAAGCTCTTGAACCTCAAATCGAAAAAAGGCGCCCTGATCAACAACGTCACTCAGGGCGGCCCCGCCGAAAAGGCCGGATTCAAACCGTACGACGTCATCGTCGAGGTCAACGGCCAGGCGATCGAGAACTTTAACGACCTGAGGATGAGGATCGCCGACATCCAGCCCGGGACCAAGGTCGAGTTCAAGGTCATCCGCGACGGCAAGGAAAAAACCGTACCGGCGACGATCGCCGAACTCGAAGAGGACCGGCAGAAACCGAGCGCCATGAGCTCCGGCAAGGATGTCGGCCTGACGGTCACCGCTTTGACGGCCAACCTCGCCCGGAGGTACGGCATCCGCACGACCAAAGGCCTGCTCATCACGGACGTCGACGGCGAGAGCGACGCCGCCCGGAAGGGCCTCCGGCCCGGCGATATCATCCTCGAGGTCAACCGGGAGATCGTGACCACCGAGGAGCAGTGGAACAGCCTCCTGAACAAGAAGAAATCCGGCGAGGCCCTGCTTCTCCGCATCCGCCGCGAAGGCGACGGACAAGCCCAGGATTCGATCGTCACGATCAAGATCCCCTAAATGAAGAAATTCACGAAATTTCACTCCCTGGGGAACGATTTCCTGATCATCGACCGGGAGGACGTGGCCGCTTTGCCCGACATCCCCGATCTGGCCCGCAAGATCTGCGAACGCCATACGGGAGTCGGGGCCGACGGCCTGCTCCTCATATCGGTGAAGGACAAGGCCCGGGGAGTGGTCGACTTCCGGATCTTCAACGCCGACGGGTCCGAGGCGGAGATCTCCGGCAACGGATTGCGCTGCGCCGCGGCCTTCCTCTACGATGAACGGAAGATCGACACGCCCAAGATCGTCTTCCGGACCCCGGCCGGCGACCGGGAATGCGAGCTGATCGAAAAGAAGGCGAACCAGCTCCTGATCAAGATCGATTTCGGCGCGCCGCGGCTGAGCTCGAAGGAAATCCCCTTCGACGACGGCGCGGTCCACGACCGGGTCATCGACTTTCCGCTCACGATCAATCGCAAGCAGTACCCGGTCACGGTCGTTTCGATGGGCAATCCTCATTGCGCGATCTTCGTCGACCGTTTTCCGGCCCGGATCGAATGGCACCAGCTCGGCCGGGAGATCGAATCCCACCCGTTCTTCCCCAACCGGACCAATATCGAGTTCATCCGCGTCCACAGCCGTGAAGAGATCGAGGTCCTGTTCTGGGAGCGGGGGGTCGGCGAAACGCTGTCGTCCGGAAGCGGCTCGACGGCGGCGGCGGTCGCCTCCATCCTCAAAGGCTACGTCGATAAGAAGGTTCGGGTCAAGACCAGCATGGGCCAGGTGCTGGTCGAATGGACGAAGGACAAGGTCTATCAGACGGGGCCGGCCGAGTTCGCCTTCACCGGCTCGTTCCTTTTTAAATAATTATTTTATCGGCGCTCGGGACCCGTGGGGAGTCCCGAACCTCACCCCTCTTTCCATAGCGGCTTTTTACCTGTCTTTGAGCCATTTTCTGATCGAGTCCTTGACTAGGGCTCGGGGCCGGAAAAAAGATGTTGGCATGAAAACGGCATAAACACAAGCGGCTTCTCCCTAGCCCTTCGCGCTTTCGAAAAAAAGATAGGCCCGGGGCAGCGAGAGGCCAAGGTTAAGTAAGGAGGACAAAATGATTCGGACAAAAGGAAATCAGCCATGAAGAGAATTCTGACGGCATTCGTCTTGATGGTTTTCTTATTGGCGGCCGTCAACTGCGCGTCTTGGAACAAGACCACCCAGGGCGCCGTGATCGGCGGGGCCGGCGGCGCCGTCCTCGGCGGGGTGATCGGCCATGCCGCCGGAAACACCCTGCTCGGCGCGATTCTCGGGGCGGCCGTGGGCGGAACGGCCGGCGCCTTTATCGGGAATTATATGGACAAACAGGCCGCGGAAATGCAGCGGGATCTTGAAGGGGCCGAAATCCAGCGGATCGGGGAAGGCATTAAAATCACCTTTGACAGCGGGATTCTTTTTGACATCGACAAATCCGACCTCCGGCCGGTCAGCAAAACAAACCTGGCCGATCTGGCCAAAATCCTCAATAAATATCCCGATACCAACATTCTAATCGAAGGCCATACGGACGACACCGGATCGGATGACCACAATATGACCCTTTCGAAGGACCGCGCTCAGTCCGTAGCTTCTAACCTGGCGACACTCGAGGTGAAGTCGGCGAGGTTCTCAATAGCCGGCTACGGCGAAGCGCAGCCGATCGTGACGAACGATACGTCCGAAGGCCGGCAGAAAAACCGCCGGGTGGATATCGCCGTTCTGGCCAACGATAAGCTGAAAAAGGCCGCGCTGGACAAGGCGAAAGGCTGATGAATTAAGAGAAAACAGCGACAGCCCCAGATGGGATCGTGCGGCAGAAAATATCCTATTTAATGGGAAATGTGCTGTTTTATAGGATAATTTCTTAGCCGGGAAAACAGCTGTTTTCGCCCGACCTGAGGCTTTGAATCCCTGGTCACCCGAAATTCCGCCTTCTTCCAGAGAGGAAATATTTTTGCGGGGCCTTTTTTCGTCCGGCGGATTTTTCCTGACACGCCGAGAACACGGAAAGATTCTGGCATGAAAACGGCATTTAGACAAGTAGCTTCTCCCCAGTCCATCGTGCCGTCCGATAACGGCTGGAAGCCGGACAGCGAGAGGCAAAAGAAAAAAAGGAGGTCGGCATGCTTGAGACAATTTTAATCATCCTGGTCGTTATGTGGGCTCTGGGACTCTTCGCCTTCCACGCAGGCGGCGTGATCCATGTTCTTCTGGTCATCGCCTTAATCGTTCTGATCGTCCGACTGCTGCAGGGCCGGAAAATTCTTTAGCGGGAAAAACGCCTAGGAGTAGGCAGGAAATGCAATTGGCAAGGGAGGCCCGAACAAAATGAATATTTTATTAGTGCAAGAAACATCGAATTTTAAACCTCTGAATGAGATCTTTCACAACGTACTCACATTCCTTTATTTTCTTGCCCATCAGATCGGTTTAGGGATCATCAAAGTCATTCAGTCGATATTTCCACGTATTGTTTTCCCGGACAGTATCATCGATCCCCTTGGGTTCTTGGTCATATTAACCTTATTCATATTTCTTGTCGGCATAGATCTCGCCAAAAAATTGGTGTGGATTATTATTTGCGCGGGCTGGATTCTGTTATTCATTAGAATTCTTATGATCATTTTTAAACTCGGATAAGCGATCGCAAAAATCAGAGATTGAGCGCTTATGAATTGGAATCAAAATCCTAAAAAGGAGGAATACGATGAAATCCGGAGCGGAAGACCAGGCGGAAGGCAAGTTTCACAAAGCCAAGGGTAAGATCAAGGAGATCGCCGGGAAAATCAGCGATAATCCAAAGTTGGAAGCTGAAGGCGCCAAGGAAAAGATAGCCGGCAAAGTTCAGGAAAAGATCGGTCAGGTCAAGAAGGTTTTGGGGAAGTAGCGGGGCGGGCTATCATTTAAAGGAGTTCGTATGGATATTTTGTGGACGATTGTCATCGGTTTTGTGGTCGGGGTCATCGCAAAGTTTCTCATGCCGGGAAGAGATCCGGGCGGGTTTATCATTACGATTTTTCTCGGTATCGCCGGGTCCTTTGTAGCGACCTACATCGGACAACGCCTCAGCTGGTATAGAGAGGGCCAGCCGGCCGGGTTCATCGGAGCGATTCTTGGAGCCATCCTGATCCTCATCGTTTACCGATTGATCAGGAGGAGATAGCTGCTTCTAAGAATCGATTTAGGACAGCGGGAGGCCAAAGGAAAAAATGATTGAGCCGAAGGTCCGAGCCTCAAGACGGATATGGGGACTCCTCGCAAGCCTGGGGCTGATGACCCCTTTTCTCTTTTCCGCTCAGGTTTTCAAATATCAGAAAATCAAGCCTGAAAAGGGACATTTGATCCAGACGGTCCCCTTCGAAAAATGGCTGGAAAGAAATTACTGCGGCCCGGCCTGCCTGGCTATGGTCCTCAACTACTGGGATGAAACGCGATCCTTCAGCCAGCGGAAAATCGCGGATGATATCTATGATTCCGAAAGCCAGGCGACTTATAACTCCGAGCTGGTCTTGTATCCGCGAACCAAAGGATTCGAGAGCTACTCTTTCCAGGGAAACCTGCAAATCTTGAAGGATGTGGTGGGGAAAGACATCCCGGTCATCGTTCTGACGAAAACCATCAAACAGATCGCCAAAGGACACTACCGGGTGGTCATCGGGTTTGATGATGACGAGGGCCAGATCATCTTCCACGATCCTTATTTCGGAGACCGGACGGCCATGACGGTCAAGAATTTCATGAAGGTCTGGGAGCTGGGAAAGGGGCGGAACCAGTCCCGGTGGATGATGGCCGTGGTCCCCGATCAAAGCCCTTTCCCTTTTCCCGCTCTGCAAAACGACCCTCTGACCTTCATCAATCTGGCCACGGCTTATTACCGGAGGTCGGATTTCATGAAATCGAGGGAGCAGTGGGAAAAAGTCAAGGAATCCCTCAGCCAAGATCCCTATCCCCTGTACAGCCTGGGCATGGTCAGCCTGAGAGAAGGCAAGCTCGAGGAGGCTGAGGCTTATGCCCTTGAAGCCCTCCGCTTGGACGCGAAAAGCGCTTACGCCCACGACGTCCTGGGCCTGGCCTACGCCAATCAAGGAAAGATCAGCCCGGCTTTCCAATCCCTGGGTCAGGCTCTCCGGCTTGCCCCCGGGGAGGAGTTCATTCGGAAACACTATCTTCAGGTCAGGGCCATCTATATCGAAAACGCCCGGCTTGAAGACATTCGAAAAAAGGAGAAGTCGAATGAGAAGACGGATTAAGATCGGAAGTGTTCTGTTGATGGTCGTATTGCTCTCTTCCTTTGCCGCGGCCGTTCAGAAACCGGCGGTTCAACAGGCGGGGACGGCGAATCAACTCGTCATCGGAGCGCAAGACGTGATCACGGCGTCCGATGCCGGGGGAGGCTATCTCGACACGAGAGACCTTCTCATCATCATCCTCGTTATTCTGGCGCTTGCCGCCCTGGGCGTCCTCGCCCTTTAGCTTGAGCGTCTCCGGCGGTAACATTCTTGCGGAAGATCAGTCGGGAGAATGACTAAAGTCATTCTCCCGACTGATCTGAAGCGGGCGTCCCGGCTTAGGAGGAGGTATGATTTCATGAAGCTTCTGGGTATTATTCTCATCGTTCTGGGAGTCTTGGCTCTGGTCTATCAGGGTATCCAATATACGAGCAAGGAGAAAATCCTTGAGATCGGTTCCATCAAGCTCTCGGCGGATACGAAGAAGACCATCCCGCTGCCTCCGATCGTGGGCGGAATTGCGATCGTCGCGGGTATCGCTCTGATCCTTGTGGATCGCAAAAAGACATAGAAGAAGGCCTTTCGACTCCCGCCGGCGCGCCGGCCGGGCTTGACACATTTTGTTTCTTTGATTAGAATCTTCTGGAAAGCAGAAGAGGTGCAAGTCCGGTGGCAAATGTTTTAATCATCGATGATGACAAGCTCATTTGCGACTGGATCGCGAATGTCGTCACCCGATTAGGGCATCACCCCGTCTCGACGCACCTTCTCGGGGAGGGGCTCAGGAAAATCCAATCCGAGCCATTCGACATCGTTTTTATCGACGTGCGCTTGCCCGACGGAAGCGGCTTGGAGATCATGCCGAAGATCAAAGCCGCCCGATCTTCCCCCGAAATCATCGTGATCACCGGGCTGGGCGATCCCGATGAGGCCGAACTCGCCATCCAGGCCGGCGCCTGGGATTATTTAGAAAAGCCGGCTTCGTTCGATGCCATCAAACTTCCCATCCTCCGGGCTCTGGAATATCGAGCGGAAAGAAAATCGGGGAAGCCGCCGGTCGTTTTGGGAAGAAACGGCATTATCGGAAGTTCAGAAAAGATCACGGCTTGTCTGGATCTTCTGTCCCAGGCCGCCGGCAGCGACGTGAATGTTCTCATCACCAGCGAAACCGGAACCGGGAAAGAGCTTTATGCAAAGGCCGTCCATAATAACAGCGCTCGGGCCAAAAGAAATTTTGTGGTCGTTGATTGCACGGCGCTTCCCGAGACGCTGGTGGAAAGCGTTCTTTTCGGGCACGTGCGGGGAGCCTTCACCGGAGCCGATCGAAGCGAGGAGGGGTTGATCAAGCAAGCCGACGGGGGAACTCTTTTTTTAGATGAGATCGGGGAGCTGCCGTTTTTGATTCAAAAACGATTCCTCCGGGTCATTCAAGAGCACCGCTTCCGTCCTGTCGGAGGGCGTCAAGAAATCGGGAGCGATTTCAGGCTTGTGGCGGCGACAAACCGAAACCTGGAAAGCATGGTCCGGCAGGGACGATTCCGGGAAGATCTGTTCTTTCGGCTCCGGACTCTGGTTATTGAATTGCCCCCGCTGAGAGAACTTCTCGAAGACATCAAAGAACTGACGGTTTTTTATATGAACGCCTTGTGCGCGCGGTTTGGGATGGAATCCAAAGGAGCCTCTCCTGAATTCTGGGAGGTCATGACCGAATATAAATGGCCCGGCAACGTGCGAGAACTGATTCAGGCTCTGGAGAAAGCTTTGCTTTCGGCGAAAGATGAACCCATCCTGTTCCCGAAGCACCTTCCGACGTATATTCGGATACAAGTGGCCCGGAACTCTTTCCCGAAGAAGCCGGAAAGCCAAGGCAAACCGGGGATGCGCTCGAGCCTTCCCAAAGGGCCGCCAAAATTGAAAGAGATTCGGAAAGCTGCCGTTTCGGAAGCAGAGCAACAATATCTGAAGGACCTGATCTCTATTGTGGGTGGAGATAACAACAAAGCTTGCCGGATGTCCGGCTTGTCCCGCTCGAGATTCTATACTCTTCTCAGAAAATACCGGCCCGCTGACGGGCCTCGGCTGGCCTGAGGCCGGTCAGGGCCTTTTAAAAAAACAAATAATGAGTGCTCATTTATTGGAATAAGTGCTGTTTAAGAGAACAAATTGCCGCCGATTCCGGGGGAAAGCGGCTAATAAGATTTTCTATCCCCTATAAAGAACGAATCGCCCGGTTTAATGAATTTGGCATATTTCTTGAATATAACTCAGTAGTCATAAAGAGAAATGGTACGTTTGGAACATTATTGAGGAAGGTGCTACATGATTAAAACAATCGTGGTTATTCTGGCCGCAACGATGTTTCTCGTCGCCGCCGCCGAGGTCTCCGCCCAGGACGTGCTGATGAACTCGGCCGAGACCATCAACCAGGGCAACTTCAAGCTGGCCGTTTTCCCGACGGTGCTTTTCGGCAAGAACGGCGGCGACTCCGTATGGGGAGTGGCCGGGCGGGCCGGATACGGACTCACCCCGCGCTTCGACATCGAGGCCAAGGCCGGGATCTTCAAAGGCCTCAACTACTTCGGAGTCGATGCCGAGTATTGGCTCGTCCAAGGGCGGAATGCCAACGTCTCGGTGGGGCTGGGCGCACACATGACAAAATACCAGGCGGGAGCGGACAGCTCCGGCATCGACACCTCACTCCTGTTCAGCACCAGTCCCGTGAAGCAGCTGGAGCTCTACGGGGGCCTCAAGCTGGCCTTCGATTCATTCAAAAACTCGGATCAGAACTTCACCTATGCGCATCTCGTGCCCGGGCTCGAGTACCGCCTCGGCCCTGATCTCGATTTGCTGGCCGAGTTCGGCCTCGCCCTCAACGAAAACTCCCGCAGCTATGCCAGCGTGGGATTGGCGTTATATCTGCGCTGAAGCCTCCCGCCTGGCAAGCCGGGGCGCAGGAGATCAGGTTTAAAAGGAAATTTAAACCAGTGCAAACGCTTTATTATTCAAGCGGGGACGATCAAAATACAAAGAGGCTTGAGGCGGCAGTTCATAAAGTGATCCCGGAAAGTCAAATAGAACTCTTCAAAAGACTGGATGACTTCAGGGAGAGACTCCGGATGCCGATAGAACCGGATTCTATCGCCGTTCTCTCGGCTTCGAACCGGGAAGAGCTTCAGCAGATGCAGCTGCTCCGCGAGCTGCTTACGGAGATTTATGTCATCCTTGTCATCCCGGATCGAAAGAAGAACACGCTCGAACTCGCCCATCTCTTGCTGCCCCGATTCTTAAGCCGAAAAAAGGATAATTTCATAGATCTCAGCAAAGTCCTTAACAAAATGTATATCAATTCTCAAAATTCCAGGGATGTCAGCCTGCCTCAGCGACGAAGCCGAATCGGCCGGCATCTTGGCCCGTGAAATCGGCCGCATTGCCGCGCATCACAGCGCCCAACAGTACCCCCTCCCCTATTTCTTCTTCAGGGCCTGGGCGAAGACCTCGTTGATCTCCTCGACGAAGATGAATTCCATGTCCTTGGCCACGATCTTGGGGATATCGATAAGGTCCTTTTTATTAGGCGCCGGCAGGATCATCTTCTTGATGCCGGCTCTCTGGGCGGCCAACACTTTTTCCTTCACCCCGCCGACCGGCAGAACGTTGCCCCGGAGGGTGATCTCGCCGGTCATGGCCAGGTCCCAGCGGATCTTCCGGTTGGTGCAGACCGAGATCAGGGCCGTGGCCATGGTGATGCCGGCCGAGGGCCCGTCCTTGGGGATCGCCCCCTCGGGGATATGGATATGGAAATCGTTCTGGGCGAAGATCTTATTGTCGATCCCGAGCTCCTTGGCGTGGGCCCGGGCGTAACTCAGCGCGGCGTGGGCCGACTCTTTCATGACGTCGCCCAGCGATCCGGTCAGGAGCAATCCCCCCTTCCCTTTCATTTTCGTCGCTTCCACGAAGAGGACCTCTCCGCCCGCCTCCGTCCAGGCGACGCCCATCGCCACGCCGACCTGGTCCTTCTTCTGGACCTGGTCCTTGAAGATCTTGGGCGGGCCGAGATAGGCCTCGATGTTCTGCGAGGTGATCTTGTTCATCTTGCGCCGGCCTTCGGCCACCTTGCGGGCGACCTTGCGACAAACCGAGGCGATCTCGCGCTCGAGGTTCCGGACGCCGGCCTCCCGGGTATAGACCGCGACGATCTTCTTGATCGCACCGGAGGTGAACTGGATGAGCCTGAGCGTCAGCGCGTTCTCCTTGACCTGCTTGGGGACGAGGTGCTGCTGAGCGATCTCGAGCTTCTCCTCCTCGATGTATCCCGGGAGGTGGATGATCTCCATCCGGTCGCGGAAGGCGGGCTGGATCGGGTCGAGGAGGTTGGCCGTGGTGATGAACATGACCTTGGACAGGTCGAACGGGACGCCGACATAGTGGTCCCGGAAGGAGTAGTTCTGCTCGGGATCGAGGACCTCGAGGAGGGCCGAGGACGGATCGCCCCGGAAATCGGCCCCGATCTTGTCCACCTCGTCCATCATGAAGACGGGATTGTTCGAACCGGCCCGCCGCAGGCCCTGGATGATCCGGCCGGGCAGAGCGCCGACGTAGGTCCGGCGGTGGCCGCGGATCTCCGCCTCATCGCGCACGCCGCCGAGGGAGATGCGGATGAATTCCCGCCCGAGGGCCCGGGCGATCGATTTGCCGAGGGACGTCTTGCCGACGCCCGGCGGGCCGACGAAACAGAGGATCGGCCCTTTAATCTTCTTGGACAGCGTCCGGACGGCCAGATATTCGAGGATGCGCTCCTTGACCTTGTCCAGGCCGTAGTGATCCTCGTCCAGGATCCTCTTGGCCTTCTTCAGGTCGAGGTTGTCGACCGTGCTCTTGCTCCAGGGCAGGGCGAACATCCAGTCCAGGTAATTGCGGGCGACCGTCGTCTCGGCCGATTCGGGATGCATTTGGGCCAGCCGGCTGATCTGCTTTTCCAGCTCCTCGCGGACCTCTACGGACACCTTGAGCTTCTTCAGCTTGTCCTGGTAGGCCTTGAGCTCCTCCTGGAGCTCGTTGCCCTCGCCGAGTTCCTTTTGGATCGCCTTCATCTGCTGGCGGAGGAAATACTGGCGCTGGAGCTTGTCCATCTCGCCTTTCGCTTCCGTACTGATGCGCGATTGGACGTCCAGGATCTCGAGTTCTTTGGCCAAGAGCTCATGGACCTTCTTCAGCCGTTGGACCGGATCGGTGATCTCCAGGATGGCCTGGGATTCGCCGACCTTGAGCTCTAAGTTGGCTGCGGTCAGGTCGGCCAGCCGCCCCGGCTCCTCGACGTTCGTGGCGATAATGAGGACCTCGGGAGGGATGTTCTTGCCCATGGAGGTGGCTTTTTCGAGCCCGGTCCGGACGTTGCGGACGAGCGCCTCGCTCTCGAGCGTCTTTTCGGCCGTGTCCGGCTCCTGAATGACCGTGACCTGGGCCGCCAGGTGGCCGTTCTCCTCCTCATAGCTTTCGATTTTCGCCCGGCTCAGACCCTGGGCCAGGATCCGGATCCGGCCGTCGGGCAGCTTGAGCATGCGCATGATCAGGGCGACCGTCCCCATGTCGTAGACCTCGTTCCGTTTGGGATCCTCGGTCTCCATGTCCCTCTGCGTCAGAAGGAGGATCATCCGGTGCGTCGAGAGCGAATGGTCGATCGCGCTTTTCGATTTATCGCGCCCGACGAAAAGGGGGACGATCATATAGGGGAAAACGACGATATCGCGCAGGAGTAGGATCGGCAGTTTCTGGGGGATATGGAGCTTCGGATCCTTGTCCTCGATGATATCATCAATCGGGTCGTCGGCTTTCGCGTCTTTCTCGGCCATGTTCTCCTCCGTATCAATCCTGGCTTTTCTGGATCTTGACGATGATGTCCCTCTCCCGGGCCGGCTTCGGTTTTTTCAGATGGACGGTCAAAATGCCGTTCTCGAGATAGGCCGTGGCCCCGTCCGGATCCGCGGCGCAGGGGAGCGGCACCGTCCTCTGGAATTTTCCGTATTCTCGTTCCAGGCGCAGATAGCGGGTCCCCGTCTTGACGGGGGTCTCGATTTTCATTCCCCGGATCTCGATCCGGCTCAGGCGGAGGGAGATGACGATCTCCCGCGCCGAAAGCCCCGGGACCTCGACCTCGACGACGATATCGTCGTCTTTCTCGTAAACGTCGACGAGCGGAAGCCATCCGCCCTGGAGCTCGGGGAATTCGGGCCGCTCGGTCATCGCCTCGTTCCTCAGGCGCCGGATGACGCTCTCGAACTTGGCGACACGGGTTACGGGACGAATGCGTTTAACCATGTTCCTAATCCAAGGTCAGTCCTTCCTCCATCTTTCGAAACTCAACCCATTCGACTCCCCGGGCTGAAGCCCGGGGTATGCTCAGGGTTGATACTGAGCGGCGCTTTTTACCCCGATTTAAAAATCGGGGTTTGGCGCCGTCGAACGTATCAACCTTATTTAATCCCAAGAAGCGTTTTTGTCAAATCCGGAAGTCAAGGGACGAGCCTTCGGCTCGCCACTCGCCCGTGGCTTTTAACCACGGGCGAGTACGGCGGAAAGGACCCCCGGGCAAGCCCGCCCTCATTCGCTTCGCGAATGAGGACTGCAAGGCCCGGGGCCCCGGCCGCCGAGAGGGGATACGGTCCCCGGCCTTATTTTTCTTTGAGAAGGTTCTCCAGTTCCTGCTTGAACTCGTTGACGTCCCGGAACTCCCGGTAGACCGAGGCGAACCGGACATAGGCGACCTTGTCCAGGGCCTTGAGTCTGTCCATCACCAGCTGACCGATCTCCGCCGCCTTCAACTCTTTCTCCGGACGCTCCTGGAGCTTGGATTCGATCTCCTCGATAATCTCCTCGAGCTTGCTGACGGCGATGGGCCGCTTTTCCACGGCCCGGAGCATGCCCCGGAGGAGCTTCTGCCGGTCGAAGAGCTGGCGCGAGCCGTCTTTCTTGACGATCATATAGGGGATCTCTTCGATCTTTTCGTAGGTCGTGAACCGCCTCTCGCATCCCAGGCATTCCCGCCGCCTCCGGATCGAGACCCCTTTCTTGCTCTCCCGGGAGTCGATGACCTTGCTTTCCAAATGGCCGCAGAACGGACATCTCATGATTCGCCCGACTCCCCCAGCTTTTTCAGTTGGAACAAGGTCAATCCCTCTCTCCATAATATACCAAATCCGACCAGACATGTCATCACCAACTGGACGGCGTGGACGGCGACCGTCAGGCCGACGGCTTGGTCGGGATCGATCTTGAAGAGGGCGGTCAGGCCGAGCTGGCTGAAGGAATGGAACCCGCCGATCATGCCCGGCGTCGGGAAGGAAGCCCCGATCATGGTCAGGAAAATGTAAGGAATGAGGAAGAAATAGGGCAGAGATACCCGGTAGGCCTGAAAGAAGACCCAGTACCAGAAAATGATGCCCAGCCAAACGACGAAGGACAGGCCGAGGTAGGTCAACAGATTGCCCAGGGAATGGAAAAACTTGAGCCCGTCGATGAACTCATGGAGAAGCTTGAGGATCTTTTGGCTCAGCTTCTCAGGGAGCGGTTTCATCAGGCGGGCGGTGATGGCCAGGGCTTTCTCCCTGAAGAAGTAAAAAAAGAGGCTGACGGCGAGCAGGAGCGAGGCCAAGGCCAGGCCCATGATCCCCCACAGATAGAGTTTGGAGTAGGTGTCCGCCTCGAGCTGCAATTTCGATTCGTAGAGAGGCCGGGCCAGGAGAAAAACGCCGAGGAGAAAGCACATGGTGAACATGTCGAAGATCCGCTCGACGATCACCGTGCCCATGGTGAAGCCGGCGCGGACCCCTTCTTTCCGGGCCACATAAAGAGGCTTGACGATTTCCCCCAGGCGCCCCGGGAGAAGAAAAGTCACGGTGAAGCCGATCGCGTTGCCGGCGAACAGGTTGTAGAACTTGACGTTCTTTTTTTCGTGAATCAGGAGGTATTTCCAGCGGTAGGCGCGCGTCACGAGATGGAGGGGCGCCAACAACAGGACCAAGAGGAAGATTCCCAAGTTCGCGTGAGTCAGGAAGCGCCAGACCTCACCCCAATCCTTGACGCTTTTGACGAAGAAAAAGAGCAGGACGGCCGTCAGAAGAAGAACCAGCGTGACGCGGACCCACGTTTTCTTCATGGTCAGCCGGCCATATTATCACGTTCTCCGCATTTTTTGAAGGGGCTTGAAAACCGGTCCGGAATCGATTATCATATCGCCTCGTTGGGAAGTCGTCCAACGGCAGGACTCATGACTCTGGATCATGAAATCAAGGTTCGAATCCTTGCTTCCCAGCTCCCCCCTTTCCCCCTTCACCGTCAAGCCGCCGAGGTCATGACCCTGACCGGTTGACGTCCGAGGCGAAATCATATATTGTGAATTGACTTTGAGTTCTCTGTTTTTGAACGGAAATGGCACAAACAACGAAAGTTAGAGAGGGTGAGATCTGGGCCGTCGGCGGCGGCAAAGGCGGCACCGGGAAGACGTTCATCACGTCCAGCGTCGGCACCTATCTGGCCAAGAAAGGCAAAAACGTCGTCCTCGTCGATATGGACATCGGCGGGGCCAATCTCCATTCGTTCTTCGGCATCAGCCGGCCCCAGAAGTCCCTGACCAGCTTTTTCGAGATGGGGGCCTCGCTCTCCGACCTCGTGGTCAAGACCGAACTGGACAATATCTCCCTTATTTCAGGCGACGTCCATTCGATCGCCTCCGACAAGATCACCTTCTCCCAGAAGCTCAAGCTCTTCCGGCAGATCATGAAGCTCAACGCCCAGAACGTGATCATCGACCTGGGCGCCGGCAGCCACTACAACACCCTCGACACCTTCCTCATCGCCGACCGGATGATCGTGGTCCTCGTTCCCGAGGTGATCGCCATCGAGAACATGTATCATTTCATCAAGAACTCGCTCTTCCGGAAGGTCAAGAAGACGCTCAAGGAATACGGCTTCAAGGAGATCGTCCAGCATATTTGGGACCGCCGCCAAAGCTACGGGATCAACAACATCAAGGAACTGATCGATTATCTCAAGGACAGCTTTTCCTACATCGGCACGATCCTGGACCACGAGCTGGCCGCCTTCAAGATCCACCTGGTCCTCAACATGGTCCGGAACAACAACGACATCCTCCTCGGCGCCTCGATCAAGAGCGTCATGATGAAGTACCTGGGCGTCCCTATCCAGTATTCCGGCTATATCGAATACAACGACGCCGTCTGGAAATCGGTCCGCGAACGCAAGCCGTTCATGCTCAACTACCTGGCCACGGGCTGCGCCAAGGAGATCGAGGTCCTTGTCGACAACATAGTCAAAGGCAGAGAAGTCAGCCTGCCGGGAGGCTATTGATGCCCAAGGACGAGCTCAAGAAATATTACGACATGCTCGAGCTGCCGCCGGACGCCCCTCTCCGGGACATCCACAACTCCTTCATGCGCCTGAAGAAGATATATTCGGGCGATTCCATCGTCCTGGCCCCCCTCGGCGAGGAGTTCTCCGAGAAAAAACGAAAACGGGTGCTCGAGCAGATCGAAGAGGCCCACCTCAAGCTCTTGGAAGCCAAAAAGGACGCGCCGTCCAGAACGGCCCCTCTCTTTTCCGACGGACGTGAGCCCGAGGACGGCCCCGAGATGGACAAGATCGGCGATGGTCCGTACACCGGTCCGTCGCTCCGCAAGATCCGGGAAAAAGCCGGCGTCGAACTGAACGAGATCTCCAAGGAATTGAAGCTGCGGATGGAGCTGTTGAAGAGCCTCGAGGACGAGAAATACGAAGCCCTCCCCGAGGCGATCTACCTCAAGGTCCACCTTAAGAACTACGCCTCGTTCCTCGGCCTGGACCCGGTCCGGGTCACCGAGGAGTACCTCCGCCGCTATCAGGCCTGGAAAGGAAAGACCGGCCCCGCCGAGAAATAATTTCTGCGGATTAATCCGGTTCAACCCCGTCCCAGCAATAGGTGCAGAGCCGCTCTTTGGGCAGGCCGATGGCCGCCACCAGATCCTCGAGTCGCTGGTACTTGAGGGTCGTCAGGTTCAATCTCTGCCGGATCCGCTCCTCCATGGCCTTGTACCTGTCCGTGTCTTCCCGGATATATTCCGTCAGGTCGGAGAGGTATTCGCCTTCGATCTCGCGGATGGCCCGCCTGGCGGCCAGGTCCATCTCCGACCGGGAGACCGAGAAGTTCAGGAACTTGCAGCCGAAGACGAGCGGCGGGCAGGCCGGCCGCATATGGACCTCCAGGGCGCCGCAATCGTAGAGCCTCTGGATCGTATCCTGAAGCTGGGTTCCCCGGACGATGGAATCCTCGCAGAAAAGGAACTTCTTGCCCTTGATCAGGTCCCCGATCGGGATGAGCTTCATCCGGGCGACGAGGTCCCGGACGCCCTGGCTCTGGGGCATGAAGCTTCGGGCCCAGGTGGGCGTGTATTTGACGAACGGCCGCTTGAACGGGACGCCGGCCTCGGCCGCGTAGCCCAGGCCGTGGCCGACACCCGAGTCCGGGATCCCGGCCACGAAATCGATCGGGACCGGGTTGTGTTTCGCCAGGAACGCCCCGCAGCGGTTCCGCGCGGCCTCGACGTTGATGCCTTCGTAGCTCGAGGCCGGGTAGCCGTAGTAGACCCAGAGGAACGCGCAGATCTGAAGCGTGTCGCCCGGCGGTTGTCTCTGCTCGTACCCCTCGGGGGCGATAAAAACGATCTCTCCGGGTCCCAGATATTTTTCGACCTCGAAGCCGAGGTTGGGGAAGGCGCACGTCTCCGAGGTGACGGCGAAATTGCCCGCTTTCTTGCCGAGGACGATCGGCGTCCGGCCCCATTTATCGCGGCCGGCGTACAAGCCCTTCTCGGTCAGGATGAGGACGGAGCAGGAGCCCTCGATGGAATCCTGGAGGCGCCGGATCCCCGCCTCGAAGCTTTCCTCCTGGTTGATGAGCGTCGCGGCCAGTTCGGTCGGGTTGACCCCGCCGGACCCGATCTCGGTGAAGTGCAGCCCACCCTTCCGGAAAAGGCCCTCGGACAGCGCCGCGGCGTTCTTGATGGCGCCGACGGTAACGATGGCGTAATCCCCGAGATGGGATCGGATGAGCAGGGGCTGGTCGTCAAAATCGCTGATCACCCCGATGCCGGCCCAGGAATGCATCCGTTCGAGGTCCGGATCGAACTTGGAGCGGAACTGGGCGTTCTCGATGCTATGGATGACGCGGACAAAGCCGTCCTTCTGGCGGACGGCCAGCCCGCCCCGCTTCGTCCCGAGATGGGAGTGGTAGTCGGTGCCGTAGAACAGATCGGAGATGCAGTCATCCCAGGAAGCGATCCCGAAAAATCCTCCCATGCCGTCCTCCTCGGCGTTCAGTCCTGCTGGCTCTCGGGTTCCGCGTGAACGAGGACCCGGACCAGGCCCGGGATCCCCTCTTTCAAGCGTTCCTCGATACGGGTGGACACATCGTGAACCTGAATGATCGATAACTGCTTCTCGAAATGGCAGTGCAGAGAGACCGAATATTTTTCGGCGTGGCGCCGGACCATAACGTTGTGGCAGCGGGAAGCGCCGGCAACCTCATTGGTCAGCTTTTTGACCTTGTCCACGAGGGCCGACTCCCGGGACGTCACGTCGACGCCTTCGCCGATGCCCGTGCCGCGGGATTCGATGTGGGTGTTGATCTGGGCGATCTCGGGCATGTCGTCCTTGAGGTCTTTTTCGATATGCGTCGCCAGGTCGTGGGCCTGCTGCAGGGACAGATGGTCGTCAACCTCGAGGTGGAGGTCGATCACGAACCGATCGCGATTCTCGTACAGGCTGATGTTGTGGACGCTCATCTGGTTCCGGTAAGCGATGGCCCGGATCCTCTTGGCCTTGGTCTCGCGCTCGACCTCGCGCGGGTCGGTGTGAATGACGACGTCGGCGCCGGGAGCGACGCTCTGGACGCAGGCCTCCACCGATTCGGCGATGGCGTGGGTCCGTTCGAAGGACAGGTTGCGGTCCACGTCGACGGTCATGTCGACGAAGACGCTGGGGCCGGACCGCCGGAGCCGGACCTGGCCGACGCTCATGACGCCCTCGATCACGCCGGCGGCCTCGGAGATCTTTTGGGCCAGGCCGTCCGGGGCCCGGTCGAGGAGGACGTCCACGGTCCGTTTGCCGAGCTTGAAGCTCACGAAAAGGACGATGAAGGCGACGCCCAGCGCGGCGACCGCGTCCGCCTTCTGCAAAAGCTCCGCCTGGCGGTGAAAGACGTGCTGGCCGAGCCAGACGAGGAGCAGGCCGCCGATGACCACGCTCGAGCTCCACACGTCCGTCGAAAAGTGGAGGGCGTCGGCCTCCAGGGCCTGGCTGTGATGCTTCCGGGCGGCCCGGTAGAGCATCCGGGACCGGCTGACGTCGACGCCGATGGAGACGACCATGACCAGGAAGGCCCAGAGACTGGGATCGATCTCGACGGTCCGTAAGCCGAGACGACGGACCGCCTCATAGATGATCCAGGCGCAGGTGACGAAGAGCAAAACCGTCTCGACGAGGGCGGAGAAGTTCTCGATCTTGCCATGGCCGTAAGTATGGTCACGATCGGCCGGCCGATCCGAGACGCTCACGGCCACGAAGGTGATGAACGCGGCGACCAGGTCCAGGCCGGAGTGGGCCGCTTCGGCCAGAATGCCCAGGCTTCCCGTGAGGATCCCAACGACCAGCTTCATGGAGGTGAGCAGGAGCGCGGCCAGAACGGAATAGCCGGCCGCGGCCTTTTTCTCCCGCTCAGCCGAAATGATATTCGGGGACGTTTCAGATGGCATCGCTATTTAGACGCTCCGGAAGGATTCTTATTTTAGCATAGCCCCGGGGACGGAGCAATCGCAGCCGACGCGGCTTACTTCGGTCTCGCCGCGCGCCAGCCCTCCGCCAGCTGCCGGGCCAGGCGGGTCACGAGGTCCTTATTGGCCGGAGCCTCGGCGATGTTCTCGTTCTCCATGGGGTCGGTCTCGTGATCGTAGAGTTCGACCGCCACGAGCCGATCGTCGAACCAATCCCGCCATTCGATATAGCGATTTCTGTCCGTGCGCATGGCCCGGCCCATGAAGCGATTCGTAAATCCCCTGGGGAACTGACTGAACGCGGCGCTCTTCCAAGGCCGCCCCGGGTCCTGGAAAAGAGGGGTCATGCTGGTCCCCTCCAAATCGGGCGGCGGCTGCAATCCGGCCAGCTCGCATAGGGTGGGAAATACGTCCACGAACTCCACCAGGGCGGGCGTGGGAACGCCCTTGTTCGCCTGCCCTGGCACGGATATGATCAGCGGGGTCCGCGTATCAATCTCATAGTTCGTCAGCTTGCCCCAGCCGCCGTGTTCGCCCAGTTTCCAGCCGGAGTCGCCGATCAGGACGATGATGGTGTTCTCCAACAGCTTGAAATGATCCAGCGTGTCCAGCACGCGGCCGATCTGAGTGTCCACGAAACTGATGCAGGCGGAATAGCCGTGTTTGAGCAGGCGCGCCTGGGATTCGCTGAGCAGGCCCTCCGTGGGATTGGGAACCTGGACGAAGTCCTCATAACTCGCCAGTTCCGTCAAGGGATTCATGGCGAACGGCGGCGCGCCCTTCGGCAGAAAATAATTCGCCGCCAGCGGGATCCGGTCGCGGTCGTACAGGTCCCAATACTTTTTGGGCGCGACGAACGGAAGATGGGGATCGATGAAACCGATGCCGAGAAAAAAAGGCTGTTTCTTGCGGAGCCTTGAGAGCATGACGATGGCCACGTCGGCGATGGCTCCGTCCTCATAAAGACCGTCGGGGGCTTCGAAACATTCGGTGGCCGGCCCGCGCAAATAGGCCTCGATCCAGCTCTCGCTCCGCCCCAGCCGCCGGGCCGCCGCCTGGCGCTCCCGCTGGCGGGACCGCGTCTCCGACGACATATAAAGATACGTGGCCGGCAGGTCGGGCTGGGGTTGGCTCCACGAAGGGGGATCCGGCAGGATGTTGTGAAAGATCTTGCCGATGTAGGCGGTCTCATATCCGCCGTTCTTGAACATTTGCGGCAGGGTAACGACATTGGGGAGCGTTTTCCGGAAATGGGTCTCCTGGTCCCAGACGCGGATGGTGTCGGGCCTCAAACCCGTCAGAAGACTCGCCCGGGACGGGTTGCACATCGACTGTTGGCAATAAGCCCTGGCAAAAACCGTACCTTGACGAGCGAGCCGATCGATGTTCGGGCTCTTCACCAGGTTCGAACCGAAACAGCCCAGCTCCGGACGCAGATCGTCCACGGCGATGAATAAGACGTTGGGGCGATCGGCTCTCGGTGACGCTTTTAAAAACGACGGGGCGCCGTCGATCAGGCCGGCCGCCGCGGCGATCCCGGTCGCTCTCATGAATTCTCTTCGAGACACGCGCGGAAGAGAACCCTTGAGAGAGGTTTCATTCCAACGGTCGCTTCGGTCCGATCGTTTCGCCGTCTTCATGCCCAAGATCTCACCCCCCGAGGCATGAAGACGTGTAACCCTTCGTATCTTCTTGAAAACAATTCCTTTGGCTCAACAACGCTAGCCGAATCATAAAGGAGTCCAGGTCGATTGTCAAGCGACGTCCAATCGGGGGAAAAGGAAGAAGAACGATGACTTTTTCGTCTAAACCATGGGTGTGGAAATGTGCCCATATTTTTCGAGGTTTGCCATGAAATCCTACATAACAAGAGGGCGATTCCCGCTACTTCTTTTTTTGGGCTGCCTGCTCTCGGCCCCTGCCCTGCGGGCTTCGCTTCCAAAGGACGCGAACGTTCTTCTGATCACCATCGATACGCTCCGTTATGACCGGATCGGTATCCTGTCGGACAAATACGTCAAGACGCCGCGGATCGACGCCCTTGCCCGGCAGTCCCTGGTCTTCACCAATGCTTATGCTCAATCCACCCTGACCCGGCCGTCCCATACCAACATCCTGACCGGCACGACGCCGTTGTATCACGGCGTTAGCGACAATCCCGGCTTCAAGCTCGAAAGCCGCTATTTGACCCTCACCGAATACCTCAAGGAGCGGGCCTACCGCACCGCGGCCTTCATCGGCAACTTTATTCTCGATGCCAGGTTCGGCCTGAACAAAGGTTTCGATCTATACAACGACAGCAACGGCGATCAGAACGTAGATGAAACCCCCTTTGTCGAACGGTCGGCCGACCAGGTGGTCGCGCCGGCCATGGACTGGATCGCCGGACAGAAGTCCAAATGGTTTTGCTGGATTCACCTCTTCGATCCCCACGATCCCTACGCGCCGCCCGAACCCTTCAAGACGCAGTACCAGAACGACCTCTATTCGGGCGAGGTCGCTTTTGTCGACGCGCAGCTCGGCCGCCTTTTTGATCTCCTCGAAAAAAACGGGGAGATGCGGAAGACCATCATCATCTTCACCTCGGACCACGGCGAGGCGTTCGGAGAAAAGGACGAGATCCGCCACGGCTTTTTCGCTTACAACAACGTCCTCCACGTCCCTCTGATCCTGTATTATCCCGGAAGCGAGCCCAAAACGGTCGGGACGAACGCCTGTCATATCGACATCTTCCCGACCGTCTGCGAGCTGCTCGAAATCCCCATCCCCTCTGTTCTTCAAGGCGAGTCTCTCCTCCCCCTGGCCGATGGCAAGGACCGCCAGAAAGCCCTGATCTATTTCGAATCCTTGTCTCCGCACTTTTTCATCGACGCCGCTCCCCTTTACGGATTTATCCGGGGTGACCTGAAATTCATCGATCAGCCCGTCAAGGAAGTCTATGATTTGAACGCGGATCCGCTCGAGGACAGGAACATCGCTTCGAGCGCCGATATTCCCCAGCTCGTGAAGGAGTTGGACGCTTTGAAAAAAAGCTTTAAGGGCGCGGGCACGAAGCAGGACCTGGAGGGTAAGAACTCCGACATCAAGCCGCTCCTGGAGAGCCTGGGCTACGTTTCGGGCAAACCGACGAAGACCAAAGGCTACGGCATCCAGGACGATCTCAAGACCCTCCATCCTCTCATGGCTCAGCTCCGCCTCGCGGTCGAGGAGTTCGAGTCCGGGAAACGGGAAGCCGCCCTGAAAAAGCTCGCCTCGATCGTCCGCATCCGGCCGTCCTATGTGACCGCCCATTCGGCCCTGGCCGACGCGTACTTCAAGAACAAGCAAACCGACCTGGCCGTGGCCGCGCTGAAGGACGGCCTGGCCAAAAACCCCGACAACATCCATTTGACGAGCCGGCTGGGGACCATTCTGGTCATGACCAAGAAATACAAGGACGCCATCGGGCCCCTCGAAGATGCCGCGAACAGGGACAAGGACAACCCCGATGCCTTTAATTATCTCGGCCTCGCTTACATGGGGGCCGGCGATTTCAAGTTCGCCCAAAAGAATTTCGAGAAAGCGCTGAAACTCGACCCGGACATGATCCCGGTCTTCAACAACCTGGGCTACATGTACATGGCGCTTTTCGTCAAGACGAACGAAATGAACTACATCGATTCCGCCATCCAATATTTCGACAGAGCCTTGAAGATCAATCCCAAGCTCCCCTCCGCCCTCAAAGGAAAAGCGGCCGCCGCGAAATACAAGAACGATCGGAATGCGTCGGCGGAGCACAAGACCTGAGAGATTTTCGGCCCGAAAAAAAACCCGCTCCCCGGAGGCGGGAGCGGGCGCGCTTGAGAGCAAACCCATCCGGCACGGCCGCCGCGTTGGGACGCTTCGGCCGCGCCACCCGGCCCATGGCTATTTCAGCTTGACGATGTGGACAGTGCCGTCGCCATACTTCTTGGCCAGTCCTTCGATGGTCCGGCCGCCGAATTTAGCAGCCAGGGCGTCGATGGTCGGTTGGTTCGGGAGCATGTTGTTGGCCCCGGTCTTGCATTCTTCGATGTTGCCGGCAACCATGATGATCATTTTATCCGGCTGCAGCCACTTCTGGGCCACGCGCTTCAGGTCGGCAACCGTCACCTTCTCGTACTTGGCCAGATAGGTATCGTAGTAATCCATCGGACGGCCGCTGAATTCAAGGTTGGCGAAGCTCTGGGCGATGGCGCCGACCCCCGAGAACATGGAGGGGAAAGCGTTGACCCGGGCGTTCTTGGCAAACTTGAGATCGGCTTCGCTGACGTCCCCGTTATGCATCCCTTCGATGAGGTCGAGCATCAACTGGGAGGCGAAGACGACCGTCGAGTTCTTGGTCTGACAGGAGGCCGTGAAGGTCCCGGGATACAGGACGCCGGCTCCGCCGCCGCCGCCACCGCCGCCACGCTGACCGCCGCCACCGCCGCCGCCGAAGCTCGAGCTGGTGGAGTAGGCCAGCCCGTTATCGGTGCGGACGACCTTGGTGATGCGCGAGGAGAACGAGCCGCCGCCGAGGATGTAGTTCATCAGGTCGACCGCGGCGTAGTCGGGGTCATCCACCATCAGGCCGAGATGCCCGATCCTGATGATCCCCTGGTTCGGGATGACCTCGGGTTGGACCATGTAGACGCCCGCCTTGGACGCCTGCTGGACCTTTGGAATGGCCGGCACGGCTTTCTCCGCCTTGGGCCATTTCCCGAACGTGGCCTCCAGCTTCTTCATCATATCGGCTTTCTTGAAATCGCCCGAGACCACCAGGATGGCATTGTTCGCTCCCCAATACTTCTTGTGCCAAGCGATCAGGTCGCCGCGAGTGATGGCGGTGATCGTCGCTTCGGTCGTCTCCTGGGTGATCGGCGAGTTTTCGCCGTAGATCAGGTCGCTGTAAACGCGGCCGGCGACCTGGGCGACGTTCTTATTGCGGTTGCGGATCGCAGGCAAGGACTGGTCCTTCTCCCGACGGAGCTTGTCGTCGGGGAAGGCCGGGTTGGTCAGGATGTCCATCCAAATCTTCATCCCCTCGTCGAGATGCTTGATGTTGACGGACAGGTTGCGGGCCGTCACCGTCCCCGCCAGGAAGTCCATCCTCTCGTTGATCTGCTCGCCGGTCATGGTGGTGCTGCCGCCCGAGCGCATGATCGAGCCGGCGAAGCCGTCCACGCCCAATTTGTCCTTGGGCTCGAGGAAAGGCCCGGTCCGGAGGAGGAGCGAGGCGGTGAACCAGGGGATCTCATGATCCTCGGCGATGTAGACTACCAGGCCGTTCGAGAGCTTCGTTCGGAATTCGGACGCTTTGGGCACCTTGAAGTTGAGCGGAGGATAAGTGAATTGTTCCGGGCGCGGTCCCTTGGGCGTTTGTCCTCTCTGTCCGGCGGCCTGCGCGTCGATCGCGAAAGCGAAAGCGAGCAGGAGCAGGACCGGGATGAACCATGAACCGAAATGTCGTCTGATCATTGTCATTTCCTTTCCGGTAAGCGCGGCGGGCCGCTACTTTTCCCGCTCCAACACGCCGGTGACGCAGTTCTCCTTGGTCAGATATTTCTTGGCGACCCGCGTCAGGTCGGCCGGCGTCACGGCCATGCGCTGCTTGTATTGGTCGTCGAGATGCTGCCAGCGGTAAGCCACTTCCATCGAGGCCAGCTGGCCGGCGATCCCCGTCCCGGCCAGGCTTTGGAGATAGCGGGCTTCGACCGAGTTCTTCACTCTCTGGAGCAGCGTCTCATCGCAGGGCGTGTTCTTCGCCTCTTCGATGTAGGTCCACAGCTCCTTCTCGAGCTGATCGAGCGGAACGACGGGGGCGTTCTTGATCTCCTTGGCCGTGGCGCTGACGGAGAACTCGCCGTCGTACTCGGAATTGGAGGCCCGGGTGCTGACGTTGGACGCGTGCTCGTTCTTGAGCACCAGATCAAGGTACATCTTGCCCGTCCTCGCGCTCATGACCTGGCTCAGAATGGACAGGGGGGGCAGGTCGTCGTGCCACAGCGGCGGGATATGGAACATGATTTGGACGCTCGGGTTCGCCGCGGCCCGGCCGAGGACGCGCTTCTCGACGTAGGGCGCCTTGAAATCCGGCCCGTTGACCTTGCGGTAATATTCGGGCGAGGGTTCCTCGGTGCGGACACGCGGCGCGGGTCCTTTGGGCGGGATCGCCCCGAAGTATTTATTGATCAAGACCATGGTCGGCTCGACATCGATGTCTCCGGCCAGAACCAGGACCGCGTTGTCGGGGCGATAATACTGGTTGCGATAGTCCATCATCTCCTGCTTGGTGATGCGGCTGACGTCGGACATCCAGCCCAGGACTTCCCAGTGGTAGGGGCTGGCGGCGTAGAACGTGGCGTTGAGCTGCTCGCTGAAGAAGAAGCCGGGTCTATTCTCGCTCATCCGGCGTTCCTCGACGATGACGTCGCGCTCCGAATAAAACTCGCGGAAAATGGGATTGACCATCCGGTCCGCCTCGAGAGCGAAATAGAGCTCGAGCTTGTTCTTCGGCAGGGTGACGTAGTACTGGGTCATCTCCTGCCCCGTCGAGGCGTTCAGGCCGGTCCCTCCGGCCTCCTGATAGGCCCCCCAGATCTCCTCGCTGACGATCGTTTCGGCCTTCTCCTTCGTCAGCAGATCCGAAGCTTGCTTCTTGAGGGCCATAAGCTTCGCTTCATCGCGGCCTTTGATCTTGGACTCTTCGGCCACGATCTGTTCTTCCAGCGCGTCGATCTGCCGGTTGTATTCGTTGTCCTTCTCCAGAGTTCCCGGCTTGATGCCCATCGTATAGGTCCCTTTGAACATCATGTGCTCGTGGAAGTGGGAGACGCCGGTGATGCCCGGCCGCTCGTTCACCGAGCCGACCCGGAAGGCCAGGATGCAGCGGACCGTGGGCGTGTCCGCCCGCTTGACCATCAAGACCTTCAGCCCGTTGGGCAGGGTCCGTTCGATGACCTGCTTGGCCAGGCTGAGCTCCTGGGCCGCGATCGGGGCCAGCCCAATGAGCAGAAAGAGTGGGATTAAAAGAATTAAACGTGTCAATCGACGAGAAATCATAGGGTACACCTCCTGGTGACTTATCTTATATATCGCCGCCGCGGCCGTGTCAAGGCGCCGGCTGTGAAGGAGGCCGTCCGGCCGAATCATCGTTGCGAACGGCCGCATAACCGCCCGAAAGACGCAAGACTTCTCTTTTCCGCTCTAAAAACGATAGGATTATTTCATATCCCATGTCACGCCGTATCTCTTCAAGACATCGTAGCCGTCGGCGTCTTCGGCAAAGACATACGCCTTGCCCTTCTTCCAAAGGATCGGCGCCTTTTCGAGCTTGACCTGGGTCAGGTAGCGGCCCTCCTCGTCAAATACATCCAAACAGACGCGCTTGTCCCCCGCTTTGGGATTCGGGACTCGGACAATCAGCCAGCCTCGATCATCATAGTTGAATCGGGAAAAAGGATCCTGATATTTGGGTAAGGCGAGCTTGACCGGAGCGCCGATCAAGGATGCGGACTTGTCCAGGGCGGATTTCTGTTCTTTCGTCGTCTCCACCCGGTCGTATTCACGTCGGACCTTTCGGACGAGCTTGTTTTCCCCGTCATAGATCCGGATTTCGTAATCCGTCGGGTAACCGTAGGCGATTCGATCATGCGAGCCCAAGTCCCAATAGGGAATCGGAGCAAAGAGATCGAGCGCCCTTCTCACCTCCACGGCGATTTGCCGTGAAGACTCGGCGTTCAAACCGGCACGCCGTGTTTCGAATTCCGCGTTCCCCTTGTCGTCGACGGTGCTGTGCAGATAAACGACCCGGCCACGGCTGTCCAAGCGGGCCATGAAAGGTCTTTCCGTCCCGATTTTCCGGATGAACCGGCCGTCCATGTCAAAGAGGTGCATCCCGAACATGAAATCGGTCACCAGGACTTCCCGCGTCGCCGGGCAGACCGAAACGTAGAACGGTTGACGGAATTCGCCCGGGCCTTGCCCCATCCGTCCGAACGTCCGGATCAACTTTCCGTCCGGATCGAACACTCGAACGCAACACTCATTCAAATCCGTTAAATAGATCCGTCCGGCGTCGTCGACGTCGAGTCCTCCACCGTCGCTGAATGTCTTATTCGGATCAGCCGCTCCCCCGCCGATGGACAACTCCTCCTTCAGCGTCAGAATTTCTCCCGGATAGATCGGCGTCTTGGGATTTTGGACGATAAGGACCCCGCCGTCTTGGACGATCGTTCCCTTCCACGCCGTTTGGGGTTCACGGCCGGACAAAAACGCCGCCGTCGCCGCCGCGAAAAACGACAAAGCCAGCATGATTCTTTTCATTCCCCCCTCCTTCAGGCTTGGGATTCCAGCGCGGTCCTATCTTATCAAACCGCGATCTTCTGTCAAATTGTCCGGACCTGTTTTTGGGAATCGCTCACCAGAGGGGTTCACCAAAACCTGACCGGCCCCGTGTCGATTTGGATGAAATCGGAACTCCGGTAGTAGCCGGTCCCTCCTCGCTTCATGGACCTGGCGATGTCATAAAGTTTCTTGGTATCGACGCCGGGCAAGCGGATGTCGATGGCGCGGCCCTTCGTGTGCAGGCTTCCCAGGGCCACCCCGCTGGTGCGGTTGTGCATCATGGTGTTCGTCTGAGGCGAGCGGTAGCCGCAGACGATATGGACCTCTTGATGATATCCGGTTTTTTCCAGCAGATCATAGAGAAAATCGAGCAGACCGGGGTCTATCGGATGTTCCTCGCCGCCGATGGTATCCCGCAGAATGTGGTTGATCTTGGCGAGCGCCTCTGGAACGTAGTCATGGCCGCGTCGATAAATCACGGTGAGGTGCTCTTGAGAATGGGTATTGAAAAAGGCGAGGGTGCGCTCTTGCCCCGACCCCGGCGCTTGGGCCGCCGCGGCCAAAACCAGGAGGAATATCACGCCGGCTGATGCCAATTTCCGACCCAACGCCTCTCGGAGAAATCAGGCCGCACGGCCAAGATGATCCGGATGATCCGATCGACGGCGGCCGGGGCCCCGGGCTTTGCCCGGGGGTCCACTTCCGCCGTACTCGCCCGTGAATAAAAGCCACGGGCAAGTGGCGAGCCGAGGGCTCGTCCCTTGACCGAACCCATGTTCGTTTTCATGACGAACTCCTTTCCTGAGAGGCTGAACTTCTGAGTAACAATATAATACAATTCAAAGAATTCCGCGGCCCAGGCGCGTTTGAGATTCAAGCGGAAGCGATGGCGCTCGGGTCGGCAAAGGGCGGGACGGGCCGCTTCCGGTCTCCCAGCACCAGCCGGACTTGGTGCGTGCCGCCGTCATCGGCGAGAGGGATGGAGCGGGGGTCGACCGGCGCGCCATCCAGTTCCGCCTCCGCGATCCCTCGGCAGCGGCGCTCCGGGTTCGAGACCGCGATCTCGTAGCGCGTCCGGCCGAAGCGCCAGACGATCGCGTAGTCAAGCCAAAATGACGGGATGCAGGGGTCCATCTCGAAGGTCGAGCCCCGGCGCCGGAGCCCGAGGATGCTCTCGAGGCCCGCGCGGTACATCAAGCCCGCGGAGCCGGTGTACCATGTCCAGCCGCCACGCCCGGCGTGTGCCGGGTCGGCGTGGACGTCTCCGGCGATGACATAGGGCTCGGCCATGTAGCGCCCGACACCGGCCGCGGTCCTGGTATGGTTGACGGGATTGAGCATATGGAAGAGATCCACCGCCTCGTCGCCGCTGCCCAGCCGGGCCATGGCCATGACGACCCAGAGAGCCCCGTGGGTGTATTGGCCGCCGTTCTCACGCACGCCGGGCGGATAGCCCTTGATGTACCCCGGATCCTGGATGGATTCGTCGAAGGGCGGGGTGAGCAGCAGTATGACCTGAGGTCCGCGCCGAACCAGGTGAGTGCGGACGGCGTCCATGGCGCGTTCCGCGTAGCGCACGGGAACCGCGCCCGA
>JAPKZI010000210.1 GCA_026393865.1 Candidatus Aminicenantota bacterium | reverse complement strand
CTCCACGGCCAGAGCGTCCCGCGACAGGAACGGGACGAGGTCCAAGCTGAGCGCGATGTTCTCTTTGCCCTGGCGATGGTGGGCGATGGAGAGACTCTCACTGACGTCGAGAACCGCCGTCCCGGACAGCCCGTACTGAGTGAAGAGGACCTCGCCTTCGGCCGTTTCGACCGGGTTCCCATCGATCAGAGCGACGGCCCGGGCTCGCCATTTCTGGCCTTGTAGAACGTGGCACAGCGGATCGCTCGCGAGGAGGGGAACGGCGCTGGGGACGGGGGGGATGATGTGGTGCCCCAATCTCTGGACCAGAGAATAACCGCTTCCGTTCGAGCCGAGCGCGGGATAGGCCTTCCCGCCGCCGGCCAGGATGACTTTGCGGGCCTCGATCTTGCGGGTGGGGCCGGCCTCGACCCTGAAGCCGAAGCCGGTGCGCTCGATGGCCGTGGCCTCGAAGAGCAGCTCGGCGGCGACGCCGAGCCGGCGGACCTCGATCTCCAGGACCTTGAGGACCGAGGCCGCTTGGTTCGTCGCGGGGAAGACGCGGCCGTCCTCGGAGATCATTTCGAGACCAAGGCCGAAAAAGAAGTCGCGGATGGCCTTCTTCCCGAATCGTCCGAGGACGGAATCGACGAGATCCAAGTCCGTGGAGGTGTAATATTTGGGAGAGAGGTCCTCGTTCATGAGGTTGCACCGGCCGCCCCCGGTGATGAGGATCTTTTTGCCCAGGCGCGGCATCCGGTCGCAGAGGACCGCTTTAGCGCCGCCGCGAGCGGCGCTGATCGCCGCGGCCAGGCCGGCGGCTCCACCTCCGATCACGGCGACGTCGAAACAGGCTGGCATGGTGTGCTTAGGTCTCCTCGGCCAGATGTGTGATGATTCGGCGCAATTGTGAGTAAAATTCGGAGCCGATATTTCTTTTTAAACTTCACTTGGCTCAAATTGAAATATTTCTAGTAATTGGCTTCGATTCCCTCGAATCATTCAATCATAGTAAAAACTGCCTGTCAATTTAAACTCAATTATATCTGAAAGTTATCGAATTTATTCTTATTGCATAAATCATGCAATAAAGACAATAATTGCACTAATCACGCAATAATGATATTTATTGCATAAATAGTGCAATAGGTTTAATATGATTTTAATAAGGAGAAACCGGCTATGTCTCAGCATTATATTTTAATGGCCGATATCGTAAAAAGTTCGGATAAAAACGCCCATTATCTTATGCAGGATTTCAAAGAATTTTGTTCCAGAATCAGCCAAAGATTCCATAACGATTTTATATCGCCGATCACTATAACTCTTGGAGACGAATTTCAATCAGTCATTCGCTCCTTAAAGGCTGGCGTTGATATCATTTTGTTTTTTGAAGAAGACATTATAAAAGAACAAAAGCATTTCAGTTTGAGATATGTCTTGAATTTCGGAGAAATCGAAACACCCCTAAATAATGATGCCGCTTACGGAATGCTCGGCCCCGGTTTATTAAAGGCGAGAAACGCTTTGGCGGATCTGAAAGAGACAAACGATCGTTTTTTCTTTAGTCTTGGAAACCAAATACTTAGTGAGAAACTCAATCTAATTTTCCGTCTTTATCAAATGATTGTTGATAATTGGCAGTGTAAGAATTTATCGCTTGTAGGGGAGTTTTTAAGAAATCGCGATTATAAAGCGGTTGCAGAGGCCATGAATAAAGATCGGTCACTTATGTGGAGACGAGAAAAAAGCCTAAATATATCTGAATATTTTGATATAAAGAAATTGATTGAGAAGGAAATCGATCCCAATGCATAATGTATTGATTTTTCTCATAATATTTTTAGTCGGTGAATTCGTAGCTTTTTTCGCTTTCAAACTTATAAATTATTTCTTTTTTGATAAAAAATGGGAGTTCAAAGTAAATCTGTCTGTTATAAAGGGCAATCTCGAGCGCTTATTTCTCTTCATTTGTTTGGTTTATAATCTCCCTCACGCCCTGATTGCATTTGGCGCTATTAAGATAGGAACTCGGTTCAAGTCGGATGCAAAGATCTCGAATGACTATTTTTTCTTCGGCAATATGTTCTCGCTTCTTTTATCCGTCTGTTATTTTGCTCTTTGGCGCCTTTTTATGAAAATATCAACATAAGAATTTATCTTCGTAACTATATACGTTTTATTGACTTTTCGGCCGCTCGCGTCTAAACTTTAGCCTTATTCCAGCCTGTCCGATGGCATCCCCAGCGGGTCAAGGGACAACGAGGAACAATCGAGCCATGAGCATGGACCGCAGCGAATACGACTTTATCGAGATCGAGGAAAGGTGGCAAAAGGTCTGGGCCGACAAGCGCGCTTTCGAGGTCCGGGAAGATCCGCCCAAGCCGAAATTTTACCTCCTGGAGATGTACCCCTACCCCTCGGGCCGCATCCATATGGGCCACGTCCGCAATTACTCCATCGGCGACGTGATCGGCCGGTTCAAGACAATGCGGGGCTTCAACGTTCTCCATCCCATCGGCTGGGACGCCCTCGGCATGCCCGCCGAGAACGCGGCCATCAAGCACGGCATCCATCCCCAGACCTGGACGCTCGACAATATCGCCCACATGAAGGCCCAGCTCCAGCGGATGGGGATCGCCTACGACTGGTCCCGCGAGGTCAACACCTGCCTGCCCGAATACTACAAATGGAATCAGTGGATCTTTCTGAAGCTGTTCGAGCGCGGGATGGCTTACCGCAAAAAAAGCTGGGTCAACTGGTGCCCCCAGTGCCGGACGGTCCTGGCCAACGAGCAGGCGGCCGGCGGCGAGTGCTGGCGCTGCGCGTCCCCGGTCGAGCAGAAGAAGATGGACCACTGGTTCTTGAAGATCACCGACTACGCCGAGGAGCTGCTGTCCGGCCACGCCCAGCTCCGGAAGTGGCCCGAGCATGTCCTGTTGATGCAGAAGAACTGGATCGGGAAGAGCCGGGGCGCTTATGTGGATTTCGCCGTTCCCGAGCTCGGCCGTTCGATCAGGGTCTTCACCACCAGGATCGACACGATCTACGGCGCGACGTTCCTGGTCCTCTCGCCGGAGCATCCCTTGAGCCGCGATCTCATCGCCGGCGACAAGGAAGCGCATCTCCAGGAGTGGGTGGCCGGGGCGATCGCCGAATCCCGCCTAAGGCGGGACCTTGGAGATGTGGAAAAAGAAGGCGTCGACACGGGCAGGACCGCGATCAACCCCTTCACCGGTGAACGGATTCCGATCTGGATCGCCAACTACGTCCTGATGGAATACGGAACGGGCGCGATCATGGCCGTGCCGGCCCACGACGAGCGCGATTTCGAATTCGCTAAAAAATACGGCCTCGACATCCGGGAGGTCATCGAACCCGATCTGCCGGTCGCCGGGACCGGAGGAGCCGGCCAGCTGTTCGTGGACCACGGGCTCGTCAAGAACTCCGGGCCGTGGAGCGGCCTGCGGTCCGAAGAAGCCATGGAGAGGATGGCCGCGTTCGCTAAGGACAAGGGATTCGGCGAGGCGAGCACGACCTTCCGCCTCCGTGACTGGGGCATTTCCCGGCAGCGCTATTGGGGCGCCCCGATCCCGGTCATATACTGCGACAAATGCGGCATTCAGGGCGTGCCCTACGAGGATCTGCCGGTGCGGATCCCGCATGACGCCGAGTTCACCGGCGAAGCCGGTTCGCCGCTGGAGAAGGTCGCCGCGTTCGTCAACGCGACCTGCCCGAAGTGCGGGGGAAAGGCCCGGCGCGAGACGGACACGATGGACACGTTTGTCGATTCATCCTGGTATTTCTTCCGCTACGCCTCGCCCAAGGAAGAGAGGCTGCCATTCGCCCGGGCGGCCGCCGACTACTGGATGCCCGTCGATCTTTACATCGGCGGCGTCGAGCACGCCATCCTTCACCTGATCTATGCCCGCTTCTTCACGAAGGTCCTGCGCGACCTGGGCTTGACCGCGCTCGACGAGCCGTTCCCGCACTATCTCGCCCAGGGCATGGTCACCAAGGACGGCTCGGCCATGTCCAAATCGCGGGGCAACGTCGTCGACCCCGACGAAATGATCAACACCTACGGGGCGGACGCGCTCCGGCTGTTCATCCTGTTCGCCGCCCCGCCCGAGAAGGAATTCGCCTGGAACGAGGACGGGATCGAGGGCGCCTTCCGGTTCATCTGTCGCGTCCGGCAGACGTTCGAGGAGATCCGGGATTTGGCCGCGGCAAGCGCCCTTGCCGCGGACGCTGCCTTCGGCACAGACAGCGCCGCGAGGCTCCGCAAGAAGATGCACCAGACGATCAAGAAGGTCGGCGAGGACATCGAGAAGCGGTTCCATCTCAACACGGCCATCAGCTCGATCATGGAATTCACGAACACGCTGCGCAGGGAGAAGGACGTCTTAAAAGGCTCGGCCGAAGGCCGGGCCTTGCTCCGGGAGGCGGCGGGCGGCCTCGTCCTCCTGCTCTCCCCGTTCACGCCTCACGTCTGCGAGGAGATGTGGAAGACGCTGGGCGGCGAAGGGCTGGTTTTCCATGCCCCCTGGCCCGCCTTCGACCCGCGGCTGGCCCGGGAGGAGAAGGCGACCATTGTCGTTGAGATCAACGGCAAGATCCGGGACAAGTTCGAGGCCGACCTTGGTGTTGCCGAGGACGAGATGAAGGCGCAAGCC
>JAPKZI010000035.1 GCA_026393865.1 Candidatus Aminicenantota bacterium | reverse complement strand
AGATCGAGTGGACGGCCAAATACGTCGAAACCGGGGGCAAATAGACTACGAAAGGAAAATCTCATGTCGAAGATCGCCCGAATATTTTTGTCCGCGGCCATCCTCGGATTCGCCGTCGCCGCGGCCTGGGCCCAGACCGACGGGCCGATCAATTTCGGCCGGCCGGCCCGCGCCGAATCCGTTTCCGAGTTCATAAAAGCAGCGACGCGCTATCTGGGGCCGCTCTGCCTCCCGAACAGCGAGGCGCCTTTGGAATTGAAGAATGCGTCGTTGATGAACGTTGCCCGGCGGTACCTCGGAGCGGTCGAGGAAGCCAATCGTGTTTATCGCCGCATCGCCGAAAAAAAGGGCGCGGCGAACTTCATCGCCGAGATCTCCCTCGACGAAGCGGCCGTTCCCCAAACGGCCGAAGACCTGTTCTTCATTCTCGCCGCCGTATCCTTCCGGAACATGGCCGTTCAAACCATCGCCCCGAGATTTTCGGGGGCCTTTCTCAAAGGCATCGACTACGAGGGCGACGTCCAGAAGTTCGCCCGGGAGTTTGAAAGCGCTCTGGCCGTCGTGGAAATGGCCAAATTGACCTTCGACCTCCCGGCGAACCTGAAGCTCAGCATCCACTCCGGCAGCGACAAGTTCTCTCTATATCCCATCATGCACCGGGCCATGGCCAAAGCCGGCGCCGGGATTCATCTGAAGACGGCGGGGACGACCTGGCTGGAGGAGGTCATCGGACTGGCCGCCTCGGGCGGAGATGGTCTTCAATTGGCCAAAGATGTCTACGCCGGCGCCCTGTCCCGTATCGAAGAACTGGTCCGCCCATATCTCGCCGTCATCGGGATCGACCGGGCCCGGCTGCCGTCGTCCGAAGAGGTGAACGCATGGAGCGGCCTCGAGTTCGTCGAAGCCCTGCGGCACGATCCTTCCTGTCCCCGCTTCAATCCCCACATCCGCCAGCTCGTCCATATCGGCTTCCGGATCGCCGCGGAAATGGGCGGCCGCTTCACGGACCTGTTGCGGCGCCATCGCGACATCATCGAATCCCAGGTCACGGAGAATCTCCTGCGGCGCCATATCGAGCCGTTGTTCCTGGGCCGCTTCGCCGATAAAATTCCAGGTTGACATCCTCTTCCTCCCTTCTATATAAATGATTCGTGCGTTTTCCTAACGCCTCACGGACATCACCGCGCCCAAGGAGGGTCTCCCAACATGTTTAAAGGTCATCCCAAAGGTTTGTTCGTCGCTTTCTTCGCCAACATGGGCGAGCGTTTCGGCTTCTACACCATGATCTCGATCTTCGTCCTGTTCATGCAGGCGAAGTACGGCCTGTCGGCGGCATCCGCGGGGTTCATGTACTCGACGTTCATGGTCGGGGTCTATATCTTCCCCCTGCTCGGCGGATTCCTGGCCGACCGTTTTCTAGGATACGGGAAAACGATCTCGCTGGGCATGATCACCATGTTCATCGGCTACGCCATGCTGACTCTCCCGACCAATATGGAATCGGGCTTCGCTCTGATCGTGGCGTCTCTGGCCGTCATCTGCCTCGGGACGGGGCTGTTCAAGGGCAACCTTCAGGCTTTGGTCGGCAACCTCTACGACGACCCCAAATACAGCGGGATGCGCGACCGGGCCTTCAACATCTTCTACATGGGCATCAACGTCGGGGCCATGTTCGCCCCGTCAGCCTCGGAGGCGGTCTCCAATTGGATTCTCGGCAAGGCCCATTTCTTCTACGACGCCCGCATCCCGGCCATGGCCAACGACTTCCTCAAGGGCAAGCTGGCCGACGTGGCGGCCTACCTCGGGATCGCCCAGGCGCAGGATCCGGCCGTGACCATGGACTCCCTGCGGGGCTTCTCCGAGACCTACATCAACACCTTGAGCAAGTCCTACCACTTCGCGTTCGGCGTCGCCTGCATCTCGCTCATAATCTCAATGCTGATCTTCTGGGGCTTCAAGAAGCACTACAAGGTGGCCGCCATGGCCGAGGTCCAGAAGAAGAAGTCGGCGGCATACAAGGACCAGGTCGTCGAGCTCACCCCCCAGCAGACCAAGGAACGGCTGGTGGCCCTGGGGCTCGTCTTCTTCGTGGTCATTTTCTTTTGGATGGCCTTCCACCAGAGCGCGGTGACCATGACCTTTTTCGCCCGCGACTACACGGTTCCCAGCGTCGGCAAAGCGACCAACCTGTGGTTCGACCTGACCGGCCTTCTGCCCGTCTTCTTGGCCGTCGTCGGCCTGATCTTCGCCTTGCGCAAGAAGGCCAAGCCGCTCGCCCGGGGGATCGGCGCGGCCGCCTTCCTGGGATTCGGACTGCTGGCCTTTCTCCGCTTCCAAAGCTATCCGGCCGTCAACCGGTTCATGCCCCAGATGTTCCAGCATTTCAATCCCTTCTTCATCGTCGCCCTGACTCCGCTCGTCGTCGGCATCTTCGCCGCGCTCAACAAGAAGGGAAAGGAGCCTTCGGCCCCCCGCAAGATCGGTTACGGCATGCTCATCACGGCCGGGGCCTATACCATCCTGGTCCTAGGCTCGCTCGGCCTGCCCAGCCCCAAGTCGCTGGGCGGGCTGGTGGCGCCCGCCGCCAGCCAGGTTTCGGTCTATTGGCTCATCTCGACTTACTTCGCGGTCACGATCGCCGAACTTCTCCTTAGCCCGATCGGGATCTCCTTCGTCTCGCGGGTCGCCCCGCCCAAGTACAAAGGCCTGATGCAGGGCGGTTGGTTCGCCGCCACCGCCATCGGCAACAACCTGGTCGGCGTGATCGCTTGGTTCTGGATGCGGGTGCCGCTGTGGACCGTCTGGGCCATCCTGGTCACGGCCTGCCTGCTCTCGGCCGCGTTCATCTTCAGCATCATGAAAAGGCTGGAGCGGGCCGCCAATGTCTGAGCGATAAAGAGAGAAACGCTTCTTTCCATCTGTAAAGGAGAAATAATGAAACGTAGGAGTCTGTTAAGAATTTCGCTCCTTTTTCTGGTCTTGACGTGCCTGCCCGCGATCCTCGCGGCGCAGGGAACTCCGGCCGACTATGAGCGGGCCAACGCCCTCCGGGCCAAGTTCCAGGGATTGGCCCTCAACATTCCCGAGCGGCCCAATTGGATCGAAAAAACGCCGCGCTTCTGGTACCGCAAATCGGTCAAGGGCGGCAATGAGTTCGTCCTTGTCGACGCTGAGAAGGCGACGAAAAAACCGGCCTTCGACCAGGCCAAGCTGGCCGCGGCGCTCTCGGCGGCGGCGAAAGAAAAATATACGGCCGTCACCCTTCCCTTCTCGACGTTCACCTTCGTCGACAACGAGAAGAGCATCGAGTTCAATGTCGGAGATTCCCGCTGGAAGTGCGATCTTCAGAAATACGCCTGTGTCAAGGTCGGCCCGGTCGAGCGCCGCCCCCAGCGGGGCGGAGGCGGCGGCGGGCTCGGTCAGGGCGGCCCGCCGGCCCAGGCCGCTTCGACCGAATTCAAGGCCTCCCCCGACGGGAAATGGGAAGCCTTCATCAGAAATTTCAACGTCTTCATCAGGTCCAAGGACAAGAAGGAGGAGGTCGTCCTGAGCCTCGACGGCTCCGAAGGCGATTATTATATCTACCGGTCCCTCCTCTGGTCGCCCGATTCCAAGAAGCTCCTCGCCACCCGGCTGAAACCGGGCTTCCACCGGATGATCCAATACGTCGAGTCCTCGCCCGCCGACCAGCTCCAACCCAAGTATTCGACGATGGAATACGCCAAGCCGGGCGATGCCCTCGATCTGGACCAGCCCGTTCTCTTCCATGTCGAGACGAAAAAGCAGATCCCCATCGACAACACCCTCTTTCCGAATCCCTATGACCTGTCGGCCTTCGCCTGGCGGAAGGACAGCCGCGCCTTCACCTTCGAATACAACCAGCGGGGGCACCAGGTCTATCGCGTCCTCGAGGTGAACGCGGCGACCGGAAAGACCTGGTCCCTGATCACGGAAGAATACAAGACCTTCTTCTGCTATTCCGGGAAGAAATACCGCAGCGACCTGGCTGACGGCCGCGAGATCATCTGGATGTCGGAGCGGGACGGCTGGAACCATCTGTATCTTTATGACGGCCGCACCGGAGAGGTCAAGAACCAGATCACCAAGGGCGAATGGGTCGTCCGGGCCGTGGACAAGGTCGACGAGCAGAAACGGCAGATCTGGTTCCAGGCCGGCGGGATGGTCCCCGGCAAGGACCCTTATTTCATCCAATATTGCCGGATCAATTTCGACGGCACCGGCCTGACCCGGTTCACCGAGGCCGACGGGACGCATTCGGTCACCTTCTCGCCGGACATGACATATTACGTGGACTCCTGGTCGCGGGTCGATCAGCCCCCGGTCTCGGAGCTGCGCCGGACCCGGGACGGAAAAACCGTCCTTCCGCTCGAAACGGCCGATATCCAAGAGCTGGTCAAAGCCGGCTGGCGGGCGCCTGAAGTCTTCACCTCCCTCGCCCGCGACGGCAAGACCGGCATCTGGGGCGTCATCTTCCGCCCGCTCAGCTTCGATCCGGCTAAAAAATATCCGGTCATCGAAAGCATCTACGCCGGCCCGCAGGGCTCGTTCGTCCCGAAGGCCTTCAGTTCTTACAGCGCCATGCAGTCGCTGGCCGAGCTGGGATTCATCGTCGTCCAGGTCGACAGCATGGGCACGTCGAACCGGTCCAAGGCCTTCCATGACGTCTGCTGGAAGAACCTCGGGGACGCCGGTTTCCCCGACCGCATCCTATGGCACAAAGCCGTCGCCGCCAAATATCCCTATTACGATATCAGCCGGGTCGGCATCTATGGCAATTCGGCCGGCGGCCAGAACGCGCTGGGCGGACTCCTCTTTCATCCCGAGTTCTACAAAGCCTGCTTCGCTTCCTGCGGCTGCCACGACAACCGGATGGACAAGATCTGGTGGAACGAGCAATGGATGGGCTGGCCGCTGAGCCCCGAATACGCCGCTTCGTCGAACGTCGACAACGCCTACCGGCTCCAGGGCAAGCTGCTGCTC
>JAPKZI010000133.1 GCA_026393865.1 Candidatus Aminicenantota bacterium | reverse complement strand
CAATCGCAGGAAGCCGTAGGCCCCCATCTTGAGGAGGAGCGCGGCCAGGAGGACCGATCCGGCTGTGGGAGCCTCGACGTGGGCGTCGGGAAGCCAGGTATGGAAGGGGAACATCGGCACTTTAATGGCAAAAGCGAGGGCAAAGGCGAGGAAGAGCCAGGTCTGGAGCTTCGGATCGAGCATCATTTTGTAATAATCGAATATATTGAGCGAGTAGGTCCCGGTCGCTTTGTAATAAAGATTATAGAGGACGAAGATGGCCACCAGCATCAACAGGCTGCCGAGCATTGTGAACATGACGAATTTCATCGTGGCGTAGATGCGGCGCTTCCCGCCCCAAATCCCGATAAGAAAATACATCGGGATGAGCGTGGCCTCCCAAAAGACGTAGAAGAGGAACATGTTCAGGGAGATGAAGACGCCGATTATGCCCGTCTCCAGGATGAGCATGAAGATGAGGTATTCCTTGATCCGGTCCTGGATATAAGACCAGGAAGAGAGCAGAGCGATGGGCATGAGCAGGGTCGTGAGCAGGACTAGGAACAAGCTGATGCCGTCGATCCCGAGGTGATATTGGATGCCGAAGCCCAGCCAGCCGGTCTTTTCGACGAACTGGGGGCCTTCGGCCTGGGCGTCGAAACCGAAGTACAGAGAGAGCGAGACGAGGAACACGACCGCGGTCAGGGTCAGGGCGATGCCGTAGAGGAGGGTCTTGTTCTCCTTGGGCAGGAAGATCAGGAGTAGGGCGCCCGCGAGCGGCAGGAACGTGATCAAGCTGAGGATCGGTATGCTCATGATCAGAACAACAGGACTCCTAAAAAGATGACCGCGCCGAGAAGGAAGACCAGGGCGTAGTCTTTGACGAAACCCGTCTGGACGAAGCTGAGAACCTTGCCGAAAAATCCGGTCGCCGAGGCCGAGGCGTTGAGCGCGCCGTCGATGACCTTGAGGTCGAAATGGCCGTAGACCCAATCCGAGCCTTTGACCAGGGGATTGACGATGACGGCCCCATATATTTCATCCACGAAATACTTGTTGTAGAGGAGTTTATAGAGCCATGGGAATCGGGCCACGAGCGTATGGGGGATCCCGGGTTTTTGGAGATAAAATACGTAGGCCGCAAAAATCCCGACGGCGGCCACGGCGACCGAGGCGAGCATCAGGAGCCACTCGGTGCCGGCGCCGATGTGGCCTTCGGCCCCGGGCTTGATGACCGGTTCGAGGAACCGCTTGAAGAGATCGGCTTTTTCGCCGAGGACGGCGGGAAGACCGACGTAGCCGGCGATGACCGAAAAAACGGCCAAAATGGCCAGGGGAACGGTCATGCTCTTGGGCGATTCATGGAGGTGGTGTTTGGCCTCATGCTCGATCCGCTCTTGGCCGTAGAAGGTCAGGAAGATCAGTCGGAACATGTAAAAAGCGGTCATGACGGCGCCCGTCAGTCCCAGGGCCCAAACAAAATACTGCCCTTGGGCGAAGGCCTCGGTAAGGATGGCGTCCTTGGAGAAGAAGCCGGATAGAAAGGGAATACCGGAGATGGCGATCGCCCCGATGAGAAATGGCGGGAACGTCCGGGGCAGATATTTCCGCAGACCTCCCATTTTGCGCATATCCTGTTGGCCGGAGAGGGCGTGGATAACGCTGCCCGCCGACAGGAAGAGGAGGCTCTTAAAAAACGCGTGCGTGTATAGGTGGAAGACGCCGGCCGCGTAGGCCCCGACGCCGCAGCCGATGAACATGTAGCCCAATTGGGAGATGGTCGAATAGGCCAGGACGCGCTTGATGTCGTTCTGGGTCAGGGCCATCGTCGCCGCGAAAACGGCGGTCAAGGCCCCGACGAGGGCGACGATATCGGCGGCCGTTCCGGAAAAGGCGAAGAGGAGGTTCAGCCGGGCGACCATGTAAACCCCCGCCGTGACCATGGTCGCAGCGTGGATGAGGGCGCTGACGGGCGTCGGTCCTTCCATGGCGTCCGGGAGCCAGACATAAAGCGGGATCTGGGCGGATTTTCCGGTCGCGCCGACGAAGAGGAGGATGGCGATGAGTGTTGCCAGCGCCTGCGGGAATAGTCCCTGACCGATGGCTTTGTTGATGGCCGAGAACTCCGAGCTTCCGACCGCGACTAAGATGAACAGCAGGCCGAGGATGAAGCCCATGTCGCCGATCCGGTTGACGATGAAAGCCTTTTTTCCGGCGGCGGCCGCGCTCGGCTTTTCGAACCAGAACCCGATCAGCAGATAGGAGCAGAGGCCGACGCCCTCCCATCCGACGAACATGAGGACCATATTCGAGGCCAGGACGAGGATGAGCATGGCGAACGTGAACAAATTCAAATAGGCGAAATACCTCGTATAACCTTTGTCGTGGGCCATGTATCCGACGGAGTAAAGGTGGATGAGAAAGCCGACCCCGGTCACGACCAGGACCATGACCGCGGAGAGGGGATCGAACTGGAAGGAAAAACCGGCCTGGAAAGATCCGGCCCCGATCCAGGGGAAGAGGGTCTTGACGATCGGAAATTCCTCGGGAGAGATCTTCAATGATCCGAGAAAGGCGACGAGGGCGAACACAAACGACAGGAAGACCGCCCCGCAGGCCTGAACGGAAACCCATTTTTTGGACAGCTTCGATCCAAACACGACGAGGACGAGGGAGCTGAGGACGGGAGCGAAGGGGATCAGCCAAAAGACGTCCGTCATGTCAGCCTTTCATCGAGTTCAGGGTTTCGGTCTTGATGGTTTTCTTTTTACGGAAGATTAAAAGGACGATGGCCAATCCGATGGCGGCCTCGGCGGCGGCCACGGTGATAATGAAGAAGACGATCACCTGGGCGTCTACGAAGTTCGAGGACCGGGCCAGGGCGAGAAAGGCCAGATTGGCCGCGTTCAGCATGATCTCGATGGCCATGAACTGAGTGATGAGGTCCCGCTTGAAGAAAAAAGCGATGATGCCTAGGACGAACAGGACGACGCTCAGGATGAAGAAATATCCGGGGGGAATCATTCGCCTTCCCTTTTTTTGATCAGAACCACCGCTCCGACGAGGGCGGCGATGATCAAAATGGATGTGATCTCGAACGGATAGAGGTATTTCGTGAACAAAAGCCGGCCGATTTCAGTCGGGCTCGTCCCGGCCATCTCCTGACCGGCCATGGGAACGGCCGGCGCTCCCTTGACGGCGAAGACGATCTCAGCTAGAAGGATAATCCCCATGAATACGGCCGCGGCGATCGTCCATTTTTTCTTTTCCGCCGAGATCCCCTCGCCCAAGTGGATCATCATGATGACGAAGATGAACAGGACCATGATAGCGCCTGCGTAAATGATGATCTGGACGACGGCCATGAAGGGCGCCCCAAGAAGGCCGAAGAGACCGCCGAGACTGGCGAAGGCCACGACCAGGAACAAAGCGCTGTAAGCTTGGTTTCTAGAGATGATCATTCCTAGAACGGAGCCTACGGCAAAGGCCGCGAAGAGGAAGAACAGCAGGATCGCCATTTTTCGGTTGTTTAATTATATTTTTTGGGGGAGAGGGCGTCAAGAAAATAATTCGTAAGGATAAGTTTTGACAAATCGGGATTTTTTGCTATAATGACGGCGTGACTGCGGGGTAGAGCAGCCTGGTAGCTCGTCGGGCTCATAACCCGGAGGTCGTTGGTTCAAATCCAACCCCCGCTACCATCCGAATTCAACGTTTTCCCCTGATAAACGAGGCCCGGCGCCTCGTCCGTTCGCGGCAAAGCCTGTCGTTTTTGACTTCGCAGCCCTCTTTTGCTACATTCATCCCGTTCGAAGATTCATGGTATCGATATCTTTCGGCCAAAGGAGAACTCATGTTTGATCCCAAAGTCTATATCAAAAGACGCGATCTTTTAAAAAAGCAGGTGTCATCCGGACTGATCCTGCTCCTCGGCCACGAGGACAGCCCGATGAACTACGCCGCCAATGCCTACCATTTCCGGCAGGACAGCTCGTTCCTCTATTTCTTCGGGTTGGATACGCCGGGGTTGGCCGGAGTCATCAACGTCGACGAGAAAAAGGACATCCTCTTCGGCAACGATATCGACATCGAGGATATCATCTGGATGGGTTATCTACCGACCGTCAAGGACCGGGCCGAGGATGTCGGCGTCAAACAAACGGCCTCCTTGAACGACCTTGCCGGCATCCTCCAGGAAGCCCTGGCCAAGGGGAGACCCGTCCACTTCCTGCCGCCGTACCGGCCGGAGACACTGCTCAAGCTCGAGAAGCTATTGGGAGTCAAACCCGAGGAGGCCAAGGCCAAAGCCTCGACCGCCCTCGTCCGGGCCGTCGTGGCCCAGCGGTCCCTGAAAACCGAGGACGAGATCGCCGAGATCGAGACCGCCCTTAAAACAACTTATAAAATGTATATCACGGCCATGCACATGGCCCAACCCGGCATCTGGGAAAAGGACATCGCCGGCCGCGTCGACGGTCTCGCCATCGCCGACGGGGGGGCCACCGCCTTCCCGACCATCCTGACCAAGAATGGGCAGATCCTCCACAACCACGCCCACGGCAATCTCCTAAAAAAAGGCGACCTGCTCGTCGTCGACGCCGGGGCCGAGTCGCCGCTCCATTACGCCGCGGACATCACCCGGACCATCCCGGTCGGAGGCAAGTTCACAGCGAAGCAGAAAGAGGTCTACGAGATCGTCCTGGCCGCCCAGGAGACGGCCATCAAGGCCATCAAGCCCGGCCTTAAATTCCGGGAGATCCACCTGGCCACGGCCCGGGTCATCGCCAACGGCATGAAAGACCTCGGTTTGATGAAAGGCGACGTCGAGGAGGCGCTCCTCCAGGGCGCTCACGCCCTTTTCTTCCCCCACGGCCTGGGCCATATGCTCGGCCTCGACGTCCACGATATGGAGAACCTCGGCGAGAACCACGTCGGCTACGATGACACGGTCCAGCGGAGCAAGCAGTTCGGCCTGGCCTATCTCCGCCTGGCCAAGGAGCTCAAGCCGGGCTTTGTCCTGACCGTCGAGCCGGGGATCTATTTCATCCCCGCCCTGATCGACAAATGGAAAAAGGAAGGCAAGTTCACCGATTTCATCGCCTACGACAAGCTCGCCGGATACAGGGATTTCGGCGGGATCCGGATCGAGGATGACGTTCTGGTGACGAAGGAGGGGTACAAGGTCCTCGGCCGCCCCATTCCCAAAAAGCCGGCCAAGATCCAGGAACACGTCGAAATTTGAAACAGCGGCGCGGCGCTTCGGACTGACGAAGGAAGGATAAAAAGGTCAGCGCATGGAAAAGTGGTACGTCATCAGCACGAAGTCCAAGAAGGAATTCGACGTCGAAAAGCTCTTCCATGAGGGAGGGATCACTGTCTACACGCCCAAGTACCGCGACGGGAACCGGGTCAAACCGTTCTTTCCCGGCTATCAATTCATTTATTTCTGCTATCCCGACCAGTACAAGCTGGTCAAGTACACGCGCGGGGTGAAGCGCATCGTCGGCAACGACGAAGGACCGATCGCGCTCGACGATGAGATCATCGGGGAGTTGAAAGGGCGCGAAATCGACGGCTATATCGAGTTCGCCAAGTACGGCGTGGAGCCGGCGGTCGGCGACGAGATCGAGGTCGTCGAAGGCCCGCTCAAGGGCCTCCGGGGCATCTTCAAGAAGGACCTGACCGACCAGAACCGAGTCATGATCCTCCTCAACTACGTCTCTTACCAGGGAAAGCTTCTGATCGAAAAGAAGAAGCTCAAAAAAATCATTTATTGACCCCCGGGACCGGGGCGCGGGTCTCCTTCAATTTCTTCAGGAAATCGGCCGTCAGGCTGGCAGAGGAAAAAAAGATCACCCCGTCCCCGCCCAGCTTTCGGCTGAGGGTCATCTGATCGAGCATCCCCTGCGGCGTGTTCTGGTTATGCGACGTGCCGATCCCGATGCCGGGGCAGACCAGGCTTTTGCCCCGCCCGACCTCCACGGCCCGCCGGGTATACTTCTCGAAAAAGCCGCTATGGTTCGTGTAAAGCATGGGGCAGAGCATGTCGATCCAGCCTTCTTTGACCCACCTCGGCCAATCCTGGCCGATGAGGACCTTGGCCTCGTCCGCGGAGGGAAAGACGGCCGCCGAGATCTTCACCGGCCTATCGAGCTTGGCGACCTCCGCCTTGAGCTCGCGGACGAAGGCCGTGACGTGACCGGCATTCCATTCGATCCATTCGTTCCACATGATATTGCCCGAATCGCGCGCCTTCATCTCGATGGGATCCAGTCCCGCGTGGTCCTTGAACAGGGCCCGCGTCCGGGGGTCCCAGCTGAAATAGACCTCGCGGGGCGAGGAGGGGAAACGGATATAATCCAGATGGACCCAATCCACGGGATATTGCTTCAAGATCTCTATCATTAGGCTGATTTCATAAGCCCGGACCTCGGGCAGGGCGGGATTGACCTCACCGACCATCTCGCCCTCCGGGGAACGGATGAGCCACTCGGGATGCCGGCGGACCTCGCCGGCGATGGCCCCCTCGTTGAAAACACAGAACCAGGGATGAACGGTGATGTTCCTGGCCCGCGCTTCTTTGAGGAAAACGCCGAAGAAGTCCCAGGCGAAGGCGGGATCCTTCGTCCCGATCCGGCTTTGGTAATAGACGTAGCCGTTGGTGCCCTTGATCAAAAGGATAACGGTGTTGATCCCGGATTGGACATAATCATCGAGCGTGGCCCGGATCTTCTTCGTCGCCTCTCTCTCGTCGGTCCCGAAAAATCCGGGATGGGACCAGACCCCAAGGACCTCGGATTTCGAGGATGGCCCGGGTGTCTGGGCGATCAAAGCCATATGAGAAAAAAACATCCAGGCGAGCAAAGCGGCCCCGGCCTTCCAAAAACGACAAGATGTTCGTTTCATGCGTCCCTCCTTCGATCGAATGACGGCTTTTTATCGTTTTTTGGGCGGGCGGCCGTAGCCGCCGCCGCCCGGCGTCTCAATTCTCAGGACATCGCCGGGCTTGACGTTCAGGTTGACTTTGGACTTCAAGACGATCTTTTTTCCGTCCGTATGGAGAACGTTTTTTCCGGGAGCGGCGGATGAGCCGCCCCGCAGGCCATAAGGCCGGAATTTCCGCCTCTCGGACATGATCGTGACTTGGGCCGGAATGGGGAATTCATACTCCCGGATGAGACCTTCGCCGCCCCGGTTCCGGCCGCGGCCCCCGGATCCCTTTCGCAGGGCATAGGTCCGGATCCTGATGGGCAGATAATTTTCGAGGGCCTCGAGCGGCGTGTTGAGCGAGTTGGTCATGTGGGTGTGGACGCCGCTCAGGCCGGCGTTCTCCCGGCTGGCGCCCATGCCGCCGCCGATCGTTTCATAATAAGCAAAGGCCTTGGCTTTGGCCGGATCGAAGCCGCCGATGGTGATGTTGTTCATGGTGCCCTGGCTCGCCGCGGGGATCCTGTCGGGGACGGCTTTGGCCAGCGCCCCGAGGAGGACGTCCACGATCCGCTGCGATGTCTCGACGTTGCCGGCGGCCGTCGCGGCCGGATGGCGGGCGCTGACGATCAGCCCCGGCGGAGCGATGATCTTGATCGGCCGGAGGAGCCCCGTGTTGAAGGGGATGTCCTCCGCGATCAGCGAGCGGAAGACGTAGAGGACGGCCGAGCAGGTGACCGCGTCGTTGGCGTTGACGCCCCCTTTGACCTGGGGGGACGAGCCGCGGAAATCGACCTCGGCCCGGTCGCCCCGGATCCGGATCTCGACCCGGATCCGGACCGGATCGTCCGAGATGCCGTCGTCATCGAGGAAATCCTCGAAGGCGTAGGCGCCGTCGGGAATGGCCCGAATGGTCTTCCTCAGGAATTTTTCAGTGTAGTCCTGGATCAGCGAGGAATAGCTGAGGATCTTGCCCAGGCCGAATTTTTCGACCGATTCGCGGACCCTCTGTTTGCCTTTTTCGCAGGCCGCCAACTGGGCCAGGAGGTCGCCCCGCCGTTCGTCGGGCGTCCGGACGTTGGCCAGGATCAGGCGGAGAATGTCCTCGTCGAGCCGCCCTTTGCGGATGAGCTTCAGGGGAGGGATGATCAGGCCTTCCTGAAAGATCTCCGTGGCCAGGGGCATGCTTCCCGGCGTCATTCCGCCCACGTCCGAATGATGAGCCCGGTTGGCCGCGAAAAAGGCCGGCCTTTTTCCGAAAAAAATCGGGGCGATGCAGGTGATGTCGGGAAGGTGGGTGCCGCCGTGGTAAGGATCGTTGAGGATGACGACATCGCCGTCCTCGAAAGGCAGGGCCCGGATCGCGGCCCGGACCGAGAGGGGCATCGCCCCGAGGTGGACGGGGATGTGGGAGCCCTGGGCCAGCGTTTCCCCCCGGCGATTGAAGACGGCGCAGGAGAAATCCTTCCGTTCCTTGATGTTGGGGGAGAGGGCCGTCCGGCCGAGAACGGCGCCCATTTCCTCCGATATGGAAACGAAGGCGTTCTTAAAGATCTCGAGCTCGATGGGATCGTAAGCCTTCATTCAACGCCCGCCCTTGTGAAGAATGAGATTCAGGTAGCCGTCCACGCGCAGGGCGTGGCCGGGAGGAAGAAACGTCGTCGATCCAAAATCCATGATCAAGGCCGGTCCCCGGATCCGGGCGCCGGGGAAAAGGCGGGCCCGGTCGTAGACGGAGCCCATGATCTTTTTCCCGGCGTAATACATGATCTGTCTCTTGCGGATGGCTCCGCGCGGATCCTGTCCCGCGAAGTCGGGCATTTTCCGCAGCTTGATCTTTTCGCTGATCCCCCGGACCTGGAGGCGGATGTTGACGATCTCAATCTGGCCGTGAGGATGGGTGTACGAATAAAGCCTGTGGTGGGCGCGATGGAACGCGGACCGCAGCGCCGCGGCCGTCTTCCTCTTCCCGGCCAAAGGAATGTTGATCTCATAGGACTGGCCGAGATAGCGCATGTCCAAGGAGCGTTCAAGGAGGAGATCGCCGGGTCTGAATCCGTCATCAGCCATGTCCTTCAGGCCCTGCCGCTCGAGCGGTTTGAAGAGAGATTCCATTTCGGCCGGCCGGAGATTCTGGACGGGCCTGAGGATCGAGCGTGAATAGTCCTTGACCGAGTCGGCCAGGAGCAGGCCGAAGGCCGAGAGCACTCCGGCGTTGTTCGGAACGATGACGGCTTTCATCCGCAGATGGCCGGCCATGTCGACCGCGTGCATGCCGCCGGCGCCGCCGAAGGAAAAGAGCCCGAACTCCCGGGGATCATGGCCCCGTTCGATGGAGATCACCCGGATGGCCTTTTCCATATTGGCGTTGGCGATGTCGATGATCCCCTGGGCGGTTTCGTGGGGGGTTTTGCGGATGGCGCGGCCGAGGACGGTGATGGCCTTGAGGCTCCTCTCCGGATCGATGCTCATCGTCCCGCCGAGAAAAAAGTCCGGATCGAGGCGGCCCAGGACGAGATTGGCGTCCGTGACCGTGGGCAGATCCCCGCGGCCGTAGCAGGCCGGCCCGGGATCCGCCCCGGCGCTCTGCGGTCCGACGCGGAGCGATCCTCCCTTGTCCACGGCGGCGATCGAACCTCCGCCGGCCCCCACGGAATGGATGTCGATAATCGGGAGCCGGACCGGGAAGTCGCCGATCGCGTTCTCGCTCGACCGGCGGATCCGGCCTTCGATCAACGAGACGTCTGTCGAGGTCCCGCCCATATCGAAGCTAATGATTTTTTTCAGACCGGCGGCTTTGGCCAGATACAGCGATCCGACCACTCCGCCGGCCGGTCCGGAAAGCGCCGTCCGGATCGGTTCGGCCTTGGCCTTACCGGCGGAAATATAGCCCTCATTGGACTGCATGACGCGGAGCTCGGCCCGGCCGATGTTCCGTTCGAGGGAGGTGAGATAGCGGTCCAGGATCGGCATCAGATAGGCGTTGACGGCCGTCGTCGAGGTCCGCTCGTATTCGCGGTATTCGGGAAGGATGCGGCTCGAGATCGAGGCCAGCAGGCGGCGCTTCTTGAGCGCGGCGAGGATCGCCCGCTCGTTGGACGGATTGGCGTAGGAATGGATGAATGAGACGGCGACAGCCTCGAGATTCAGCGACTCGATCTTGTCGAGGACGGCCGCGATCGCTCCCGGTTCGGGCCGCTTGAGGATGCGGCCGTCCGCCGTCGTCCGCTCTTCGAGGCCGAAACAGTGCTTCCGTTCGACGATAGGCCGGCGCCGTTCGCCCATTAAGGAATAAAGGAGGCGCCGTGTCTGGCGGCCGATGGACAGGATGTCCTCGAATCCTCGGGTCGTGATGAGGGCGATCCGGCCGCCTTTGCGCTCGAGGAGGGCGTTGGTCGCGACCGTCGTCCCGTGGATGACCGTCGGCGACGCCCCCCCGTCCAGAAATTCGCGGAGGCCCTCGAGGATGGCCCGGGACGGATCGGCCGGCGTCGAGGGGAGCTTCTTGGTGAAAACCCGGCCGCCGGCGACGATCACGAAATCGGTGAACGTGCCGCCCGTGTCAATGCCGATTCGGATGTCCATCATTCATTTGCACGTGCTGCAGGATGAGCTCGAGCAGGTCGCGCAGCCGCTCCCGGTGGATTTAAGGCGGCTCGCCCCGCCGCCGATGCCGAAGGCGGAGACGAGCTTGTTCACCTCCCGGCCCCCGCAGGCGAGGCAACAGACGCCGTTCTCCCCGCCTATGCGAACGAGCGCCTCGAACCGGCGTCCGCACGCTTGACACTTGAATTCATACAGGGGCATGGAGGATCGGCCCGGCTTATTTCAGGATGGCGACGGCTTCGATCTCGACCTTGACGTCGCGCGGCAGGCGGGCCACCTGGACGGCGGCCCGGGCCGGGAAGGGCGCCTTGAAGAATTCCGCGTAGACTTTGTTCATCGCCGCGAAATCGTTCATGTCCTGGAGGAAGACAGTGGCCTTGACGACCTGGTCGAGCGAGCTGCCCGCCGCGTCGAGAACGGCCGACAGGTTCTTGAGGACCTGCCGCGTCTGGTCCTCGACGGCTCCCGCGGCGAGCGCGCCCGTTTCGGGGACAAGCGGGATCTGGCCGGAGCAGAAGACGAATCCGTTGGCAATGATTCCTTGGGAGTAAGGGCCGATGGCCTGGGGCGCCTTGTCCGTCTTGACCTCTTTTTTCATCGTTTGACTCCTTGCTTGGGCCTGAAGATTTTTTTGAGGAAGAACGCTCAGGGCGCCGAGGGCGATCAAGGCGTCGCGACGTTTCATCCTGGGCTCTCCTCTGAAGATTAGGAAATCACCGTGATCCGGACCGGCCGGCTTTCGAGACGTCCCGATCGAAGAACGGCCCGGGCCTTTATTGTATAAGAACCGGGGACGAGATTCCAGGCCATCGCGAACGGAGAATCGGCGCTCCCGATCGGCCGGCCGTTGACCCACCATTCGACGGCTCGGACCTCGATCCGGTCCGATATCACGGCCTTGAATCGGATGCTCTGATAATCCCGGCGAAGGACGGGATCGAGCTTAAAGACGTCGCCGTCCCGGGGAAAAGCGATCATGACGTCGTCCTTCGGGAGGCCGGGATCGCGCATGATGGCCGTCGCGGCGGTTTTAACTTTGGCGTGGGAAAGCCGGCAGGCGGTCTTCGGCGCAGTACCGGGGAGGAAGATCTCGTCGATGGCGCTTGGGCAGCGGGGCGAAACGAGCTCTCCCGACATAGGACAGATCCGGACGTGGACGAGGCTCCGGGGCTCTTCGAACGATCCGGACTCTCCGGGGGACAGGAGGAGCATGATATCCTTGAAGAGGGGACCGGCGCCCGTCATGCCCGAGACGCCGTGCATGGGGGATCCGTCAAAATTGCCGACCCAAACGCCGACCGTGAAACGAGGCGTATAACCGACGGTCCAGTTATCCCGGAAATCCTTGGAGGTTCCCGTTTTGGCCGCGACGGCAAAAGGAAAGTTGAGCGGCGAATTGTACCCGAACGTCGGAACGCGGGCGTCCTTGTCCGAAAGGATGTCGGTGATGATGTACGCGGCCCCCGGGGAATAGACCGGGCGCGGCTCCGCCGGACCGGCCGGCGTCCGTTCCGAGCCGTCCTTCAGGATCATGCCGATAACGGACCGATCATCGATGGCCGATCCACCTCTGGCCAGCGCCGCATACGCGCGCGTCAGCTCCAGCAGCGTCACCTCGCCGTTCCCGAGAGTCAGACCGACGCCGTAGAAGTCGGGCGATTTTTGGAGGCTGGAGAAACCGAGCTCCTTGAGCCGTCTGTAGAGCAGATCGGGTCCCAGCGTTTGGAGCACGGCCACGGCCGGGATGTTGTACGAGCTGGCCAGGGCGCTGCGCAGGCGGATCGGGCCGTGATATCTCTCGTCGTAGTTCTCGGGCATGAAACTTCCCTCGAGGGTCAGGAACTGGGTCGGAACATCCTCCAGGATGGTGGCAGCCGTCATTCCTTTCTCCAGGGCCAAGGCGTAGGTCAGGGGCTTCATGGTCGAGCCCGGCTGGCGGAGGGCCAGGGCGCCGTTCACCTGGCCGTCATGCCGTTCATCGAAGAAGTCGCGGGATCCGGCCATGGACAGGATCTCCCCGGTCCGGTTGTCCAGGACGATGACGGCGCCGTTGGTGATCCCTTTTTTCTCGAGGGCGTCCAGGTGGCCCTTAAGGAGCGTCTCGACCTTTTCCTGAAGGCTGAAGTTCAGCGTCGTCCGGATCGCGGCGATCGCCCGGCGTTCCGCCGGCGGGACCCGTTCAAGGATGAAATCGCAGAAATGGGGGGCCCGGAACTTGTCCTTTTCGGTCCTCAGCCCCAACGGCTCCTGGAGGGCCCGGTCCATTCGGTCAACGGTGATGAGCCCCATCTCCTTCATCCGCCGGAGCAGTTCTTTCTGGCGCTTTTCCGCGGCCCGGAAGTGGCGATAGGGATTCAACTCCGAGGGCGCGCGGGGAAGCGTGGAGAGGAAGGCGGCCTCGGCCAGGCTCAAGTCCGAGGCGGACTTATCGAAATACAATTGGCTGGCCGCTTCGATGCCGAAGGCCTGATTGCCGTAGGAGATGCGGTTGAGATACTGGACCAGGATCTCGTCCTTGGACATGGTGCGTTCGAGCCGGACGGCCAGCCAGGCCTCGAGGATCTTGGAAACGAGATTGCGACGGAAATGGTAGACATTGCGGACGACCTGCTGGGTGATCGTCGACGCGCCGGACACGACTCTCTGGTTCTTCAGGTTTTGGACGAAGGCCCGGAAAATGGCGTAGAGATTCACGCCGGAATGGGCGAGATAGTGACGATCCTCGGAGGCCAGGGTGGCCGAGAGCAGGTCGGGAGAAATGTCCTTGAGTCCGACCCAGCGGCAGCGCCCGCCTTCGTCCGAAAGAACTTCGCGGAGGAGAACGCCCTTCCGGTCCTCGAGGCGGATGGAGATCACGGGTTTAGGATCGAAGCGCCGCCTCGAGAGGGGCAGATAGAAGGACAGGCAAAGCAGAAAAACGGCGCCCAGCCCGGCGAAGAGGACGACCCGTTGTCTTTTCGAGAGCTTCACTTCACGATCTTCACCGTCTGTTCGGCGCTGCGGCCGAAGACTTCCGGCGCGTACATCTGTTCCGCCTTGGAGCCCGGCGCGGTGAACCGGCCGAAGGCCAGGGCCCGGGCCAGATAGCGGTAGGTATGAATTCCCGCCCCGAGCGAATCGGCGAACAGGAGAACGCGGTTGTCATGCATCTCGACGTGGTTGAACCCTTGCCACCAGATCCGCTCGTCCTCGCCGCCGAGCTCATCGAGCTTCCGTTGCTGTTCTTCGCTCTCGGTCAGGAAGCCGGCATTGACGGCCTCGAATCCGGCCGGCAGCGGATCGTTCACGACGATGAACAGGCTTTCCTTCGGGACGACGACCTGGAGGGTCACGACCACCAGCGTTCCGGCCTTGACGACGTCAAGAGGCTTGCCGTCGACCGTTTCGATCTTTTTATAGACTGCGAAACCCTCCTCCCGAGGCTCGAGCTTCTGCTTCGGGGCGTAGGTCAGCCGCGCTCCATAGTAGAGGATCCCCTCGCCGCTTTTCGCGATCTTGAGCGAGAGCTCCTTGCCCGGCTTGAATTCGGTCAAAGGCAGGGCGGCCTTGGCCGTCTGGTTGGGCGAGCGGAAGGATTCCTTGAGGATCGTCTTTTTAGCAAGGGAAATGTCGGCTTTGAAATCGACCCGGCCTTTTTCATAGATTTTATAGAAATCGTTCAACGCGTAAAAAACGAAGAAGTTCTCCTGGGTGGACTGCCAATGATCGGTCTTCCTTTGGGAAACCAGCCATTTGGCGGCGGCGGGGATCGAAGAATGGTCCGATCCGACTTCGAGCAGGGCTTGAAGGATCAGGCCCGTGGTCCGGGCGTTGGAGGAATAGATCCAGCGCAAACCGCTGTCGTCGATCTCTTCGAAATGGGCGTCCGCCGCCGTGACCTTGATCAGGTTCAGCAGTTCCTGGAGAACCGTGTTCTGCGCGGCCAGGGTTCCGCCGCCGGCATGAAGTGCTTTGAGTAGATAGGCCCGGCCGAAGAGCGACAGGCTGTCGCGTTCGACGTACAGCTTTTCCGCGTAGGCGGGTTCGGGACGGCCGGCCGCGGCCAAGTCATAAAGAGCGAAGGCCTGCGTCGTCTTCCAGCTCCGGGCGGAGTAAGGCATCGATTCGTCCGGCTTGGCCTTGACCAGCCTCTTGAGGTAGTCCAGCCCTTTGGCCAGGCAGGACTCGTCGATCTCATAGCCGGCCGATCCGGCCTTCATCAGGCCGAAGATCGCGTAGCAGGACACAAAAGGCGATTCGGAGTAAGAATCCGGCCAAAGGCCGAAGCCGCCGTTGTCCTTCTGTTGGGCGTAAATTTCCCTGAGGTTTCCTTGAACGAACTTTTTGATCTCCTTGGGCTCCAGGGCGCTGAGTTTGAAATCCTGGATGACCTGAGGGGCGACGAGGTAAGGTAAAATCGAGGACAGCCGCTGCTCCAGGCACAGATAGGGATACCTCGTCAGATAATCCACCGATCCGCTCAGCCCGGCCAGGGCCGAGGCCGCAGCCTGGACTTCGATCCGGCTGTCGGCGGGAAAGATCGTCTCCGGAATGGACACTTTTTCTTCTTTGGCCTCCTCGGTCACCTGGTCGTAGGTCGCGACCGACTCGGTCGGGCGCGGCAGCTCGATAGGGATGGTCAGTTCGAGGCCGTCCGTATCGGCGCCCATTTTCGCCCGGAAGGTGAATTTCGCCTGGCCGGGCTTGTCCGCTTCGAAGGCGAAGAGGACCTCGGTGCCCCGGCCGGGATCGATGCCCAGGTCTACAGCCGACTTCCGGTCGGTCAAGACGATCCCTTGGGCATCGACAGAAAGTGAGACGACGCCTTTTTGGGCCGAGTTGTTGTTGACGACAACGCCCGCCATGAACGTGTCGCCGACACGGGCGAAGCGCGGCAGGGAAGGCAGGAGCATGACCGGTTTGGCCACTTTAATGTTCAATTCGCCTCGGCCGAAACGCGAATCTTTCGTCTGAGCGACGGCCATGATCCGGAAGGTCGTCAGGTTGTCCGGGAGCGTGAATTGGACCGTCGCTTCTCCCTGATCGTTGGTGACGATCGAGGGGTTCCAGTAGGCCGTCGATCGAAAATCGCCCCGGAGTTCGAACTCTCCCAGGCCGGGGGCGGCCATGGAGGCCATGATGCCGCCGCCTCCGGTGTTTTCTCCCTTTTCGCTGAAGTTCCTCTGTCCGACGACATGAAGGCGCGTTTCCGACGTCTGGACGGACAGGGGCCGTTCGCCGTAGAAACTGGCGAAAGGATCGGGCGTTTGATATCCGATCAAATTGAGAACGCCGACATCCACGACGGCCACGGCCAGGGAGGCCGGCGCGCCGGCGCTCTTGGCGTCCTTGACTATGAGCCGGAGCGTGACCAGGTCCTTCGGTTTGTAATTCTGTTTTTCGGTCGTGACGTCGACGGCGAGGCGCTTTTCCGAGGGATCCACCTTCAGCCCGACATAGCCGAGCTTGAACGAAGGCTTGCCGACGTCCTCGGCCTCGGCGTTGGCCGGCTTGGAGGTCCGTCCTTGGACGAGGAGGACGGAGACGAAGACGTTCGGGATATAGTCCGAGGTGATGGGGATCTCGATCTCGCAGGTGCTGCCGACGATATCGATGACCTGAGTCTGGAGAATGAACTCGCGCTCGATCGTGACCAGGGCCTTGGCCTTCTCGTAAGGCGACTTGACCAGGATCCGGGCCCGGTCGCCGGGCTGGTAGCCGTCGCTGTTCGGGACCAGCTCGAGCATATCGTCGTCCTTGCGCTGCCAAGGCACGTAGTCCGTCCCCGTGACATAGATATAGGTCGATGTGGCGACCGGATTCCGGCGGCTGTCCTGGCCAGTCGCCGAAATAAAGTAGAGCCCCGACTTGTCCGGCTGGAAGGCGACCTCGACCGGATCGTTTTTGGTCCGAACATCCTTGGAGGCGATCTCGGTATCGACCTTCTCCGAGAGCCATTGGAAGCGGCCGCCGACGCCGGCCTTGCGCGCGGACCTCCATTCGCGCTTGTTGAGTTTGACCGCGACTTTCTTTTCCGCGGCCGGCGAACCGTCAGGGTTCGTGGTGATGACCTGGAGGGCCAGGTTCTCGCCTTTTTTTAAGAACGAGGTGTTCGGTTTCAGCCCGATATAGAATTCGCCCTGGTGGACGATCGTCTGGATCCGGTTCGAGATCGAACGACGGCTCGGGCTCTGGACCGTGGCCTCGAGCGTCGCCGAGACCGTCGCGTTTTCCTTCTCGGCCGCGAGGGGGGCCTTGATCTCGATCTTCCCATCGGGCCCCAGCGTCCCTTCGCCCGACGCGATCAGGCGGCTCTTTTCGGCCATGGTCTCGTCCTCGGTCCAGGTCTCGATCTCGCTGCCGAAGATGAAGTCCTTGTGGCCGGGCGGCGTGAACCACGCCGGATTCAAGCGAAGCGTCCAGTTCGCTTTCTGGGCGGCCATGGCCCCTCCGAAGAGATAGCTGGCCCGGACCTCGGCCTGGTACTGGTCGCCGAAGATGAAACTGTCTTTGAGCGAACGGAGATGGACCTCAAATTCGGCCGCCCGGAACGCCTCGACCCGAAAGCTTTCCGAGAGGGAGGTTTCCTTCTCTCCCGGCGTTTCGGGCGGGACCTTGGCCTGGATCTGGTAATAACCCAGGGCCGCGTCCTCCCGCGTCTCCAGATCGAGAGAGAAGGAACCAAAGGCGTCGAGCTCGGCTCTTCCTTTATAAACCGACTTCTGGAAAGGATCGGTGACCTCGCAGGCGATCGTCCGAACAGCGGGGAGCTGCCAGCCGCCCTGCTCCCGTTTTCGAATGATGCCTTTGATGTGAACGGGCTCTCCGGCGCGGTAGATCCCGCGCTCGGTGAAGATGGAGCCCTGGATCTTTTCCGGCTCGGGATCCCAATCATAATTAATGCCGAAACGGTACGGATCGAGACCCGTTCCCCATTCGGAGGAGGTGAAAGCGATGTCGTTGCCGCGGCGGACGAAGACCCACTGTTGAGGCTTGCCCCAACCCCGCTGGAGCTTGAATCCGGCCAGCCGTTTCCAGCCGGGCGTCTGGGCCTTTCCTTCCCGGTCCGTTTTGCCCGTCCAGCGAACGATGTTCGTATCATCCCGGATCTCGACCTCGGCCTCGGCGACGGGCTGGCCCGTCTTCAGATCCGTGACCCAGACGATGTTATTCTCCGGGGAGAACTTGCCCGTGATGCCGAGGCCCGTGACCTGGAGGAAGGCCTTGGGGTAGCGGCTCCACTTGTCCTCGGACCGGGTGTCGAGCTGGATCATCACGAAGCCGTAAGGGTTCTCGCCGAGGAGGTCTTTGACGTTGATCGGAACGATCTGCCGTTTGTTCCGGGGGAGGTTGAAATTCAGGGGCCGATCGATCTGGAAAAAGCCGGGCCGCGGATCGAAGGACTCGCTTTGCCGTAAGGACTTGTCGTTCAAGAGGGTCGGAATGACCTCGACCTTGTTCAATCGGGCGGCCTGGAGCCTGACCTGAGCCGTATTCACGGCGAAAAGAGGATAGGTGAGGTCGCTGTAGGATTCGAGGACGCCGTGTCCCGTCGTCATGCTGACGTATGGCGCGTAGGGCGCGGTCGTGAATTCTTCGCGGATCTCTTTGCCCAGGACATTCCCGAATTCGTCTTTCAGATCGGCCGCGATCCGGCAGACGTATTTGGTCTCGGGCTGGAGAGGGAGTGACAGGTAAAGGGACTGATTCCCGTGGTCCCAGCTCATATAGTAATCGGGGATCTCCACTTTAGGTTCAAAGCGGACCTTTTCGACGAAATCTTTATAGATAACGCGGTTCGAAAAATGGAACTGGAGCGGCTCGCCCGGAACAAAACCGCCGTCCGACTCCAAGGATTCGAATGTAAACGGGTTGAACGTCTCGAAGCTGAAAACGGCGGCCTCTTCCATCCCCAGCGGCCCGTCTTTTCCAGGCAGGCCGGCCCGGATCTCCACGGAATAGGCGAATCCCGCCCTGAGCTTCTCGGCAGGCTTGATCAGGAGGATGTTCTCGGGCGGATTCTGGATGCCGGACTCCTTGAGCGTGTCCGCCGCCGGACGTTCGACGGAGAAACCGGGGAGATGATCCTTTTGCTCCTGGGAAACACCGGTGAGAGCGACATAGTCCTTGGCCTTGCGCTCATCGACCGGCTGATTGAAGACGAGGAGCACGTTCGTGTCCAGCTTTTGCTGTTTGTCTTCGTTCTGGGGAAAATAATGGAGGAGCTTGGGCCGAATGGTCTTGAAGCCCCACGTGTAATCCTGCTTCAGAGCGTACCCGTCGACGGAGCGGGTCCCGGCGGGAACGGTCAGTTTGATCTCCGTGGCGAAAGGGAACTTCTCCTTGGGGACGAAGGCCAATGTTTTGGTGCCCATCCACCGGTAGGCTCCCGCATAGGCCGGCTCGATTTTCAGAAAATCCGTCTTTTCCTGCAAGGGAAGAGGCTCGAGAGCAGCCATGGGATGGTCGAAGATGACGAAGACCTCGCCGGCCTCATGCGACGTCCTCGTCGGGCCTTTCGGGCTGACTTGGAGGACCTGAAGGTCCCCTTTGATCTCGCCGGATGCGGATGCCGGGATCCGCGATGGTTCTTTCTTCTTGCAGCTCATGGACGTGACGGCCGCCAGGACCAGACAGACGGACAGGAAACCCAAGAATGTCTTCTTCCCCATGGCACTTCCTTTCCTACGATTATAATAAAGGATGCGGACCGGGACCGAAGCGCGGCTTCAAACGTCCGCGGCCCGTATCTTCCGAGTGATCACGCCATCTCTAGCAGGATCGCCGTCAGCAGTTTCCAGAAATTTTCAACGGAGGCGATCTCGACGCCCTCTTCGGGCGAGTGGGGATGGGTGATGGTCGGTCCGAACGAAATCATGTCCATGCCCGGGAACTTCTCGCCGATGATCCCGCATTCGAGTCCGGCGTGAACGGCGACGATGCGCGCCTCCTTGCCGAAGACCTTTTGATGGACGTTCTTGAGGGTGGTCAAGAGCTTAGAGCTCAGGTCGGGCGCCCAGCCCGGATAGCCCGGGGGCTGTTTGGCCTTGGCCCCGGAGAGCTCCACCAGCGCCCTGAGCATGGCCCTCGTGGCCTCGAGGGCGGGTCCGACCGAGCTGCGGCTGCTGCAGGTGATGCCGGCCGCGGCCTTGGCGCAGCGGAGAATGGCCAGGTTCGTCGATGTTTCGACGAGGCCGGCGATATCGGGATGCATCCGCAGGACGCCATGCGGGCAGGCGAACAGGAACTCGATCAGGCCGGTTTGGGACGCCCCGGTCATGGGGTCGTCCTTGTGACGCTTGATCTCATCCAGGGAAAAGCCGAATTCCTTCTCGACCGAACCGTACTCCGCCTTAATGTCCGCGGCCAACTTCTCCAGGAACGCTTTAAAACCTTTCAACTTGGCCGGCTCCATGAGGAAGTCCGCCCAGGCTTCGCGAGGGATGGCGTTATGCTTGTTGCCGCCCTCGATCCGGATGAGTTCCAGGGGGAACTTGGGGCCGGCCTGCCAGAGGATCCGGGCCATTAATTTAAGGGCGTTGGCCCGGCCTTGATTGATATCGAGGCCCGAGTGGCCGCCGCGAAGGCCGCCGATCTTCAGACGATAAGCCGACGTCAACCGGGATTTCTTTCTTTTGATAGGGAAGGTGATCTCGGACTCGGCCCCCCCGGCGCATCCGATGGTGAACGTCCCTTCCTCTTCGCTGTCGAGATTGATTAGAGTCTTCCCTTTCAGGGCTCCCGGCTCAATGCCGCGGGCCCCGTTCAAGCCGGTCTCTTCGTCCACGGTGAACAGGAATTCCAGCGGCCCGTGGACGAGCGAAGCGTCCTCCATGACGGCCAGGCAGGCGGCGGCGCCGATGCCGTTGTCCGCTCCGAGGGTGGTGCCGCGGGCGTGGACCCAGCCGTCCTTGATCTCGGCCTCAATGGGGTCCTTGTCGAAATCGTGTTTAATGTCGGAGTTCTTCTCGCAGACCATGTCCAGATGGCCCTGGAAAATGACCGTCCCGGCGTTCTCGTGGCCGGACGAAGCGGGTTGGCGGACGATGACGTTTCCGGTCTTGTCCTTTTTCCAGGACAAACCCAGGCTCTTGGCCTGGGCGCCGATATAATCGGCCAGGCCTTTTTCGCAGCCCGAGCAATGCGGGATCCTCAGGATCTGTTCGAAGTGCTTCCAAAGTGGAGCGGGTTTCAATCCGGACAAGGCGTTGGACATGTTTGTTAAGCCTCCATGAGACGGTTTTGTCGTGGAAAAATCATGCCACAAATGGCCCGGGCGTTCAAGCTTAGCCTTATACAACAAGCGCGTCCAGTTGATTTTTTTGATCTCTTTCTTTAAAATGCCCCTGCGCTTCAGCCCAGAGGCCTCTTCCATGAAAAAGAATCCGGCGGCCGTTCTTATCGTCTTTGTTCTCATGACGGTCATCTGCGCTCAAGCCTCGCCGTCCACCGGCGCCCCGGAGAAGCCCCGGATCCGTATCCTGACGACGGTCTTTCCGCTCATGGAGTTCGCCCGGGAGACGGCCGGGGAAAGGGGAGAGGTGGCTCTCCTCCTTCCGCCCGGGGCCGAGGTCCATACCTGGCAGCCCAAGGTCAGCGACATCCGGAAATTGGGCTCCTATGATGTCTTTATCTATATCGGGGGGGGCCTGGAACCGTGGGCCGATGATATTTTGAAAGGCGCGGGCAGACCGGGCTTAAAAATCTTCGAGGCCGGCCGGGAGATCCGGATCCTTTCCCCGGGGCCGGAGGGAGGTCAGCGGGACGCCTCCGCCTCGCTCGATCCCCATATCTGGCTCGATTTTGGTTTGGACCTGGACCTCATTGACCGCCTCCGAGATCTCTTTCGGACGCTCGATCCGGAGAACGCCGGGCTTTTCGAACGGAATGCCGCCCGGTACAAGGAAAGGCTCCGCCGGCTGGACGATCAATGCCGCCAGGCCTTCGGATCCTGCCTTCAGAAGACGTTTATCTTCGGGGGCCACGAGGCCTTCGGCTATTTCGCCCGCCGCTACGGGCTCGAACAGATCGCCGTCTACGGTCTGAGCCCCGACGCAGCGCCGACCCCGAAGGAACTGGCCGGGATCATGGCCGTGGCCAAGAAAAGGAACATCCGGACGATTTTCTTCGAACCGGGCGTCAGCGACAAGATGGCCCGGCTCATCGCCGGCGAGATCGGGGCCGACATCCGCCTCATCAATCCGGGCCACAACCTGACCAAGGCCCAGATAGCGGCCGGGGTGACCTTCATCGATTTGATGGAATCGAACCTGGAGAGCTTCAAGCATGGATTGGCCTGCCGCTGAGGACAAAGCGTTGATCTCGGTCGAGAACGTTTCGTTCAGCTTCGGCTCCCTGCCCGTCCTCCGCGACGTCACGTTCCGGATCCATGCCGGCGATTTCCTGGCGATCATCGGTCCCAACGGATCCGGCAAAACGACGCTGTTGAAGATCATTCTCGGCCTTTTGCGGCCGGAGCGCGGCCGGGTCCTCATCGGGGGTCAACGCCTCGATGACTTCGCCGGCCGGCCGTCGATCGGATATGTGCCCCAAAAGGCGACGCATTTCGATCCGCTGTTTCCCGCCTCCGCTCGAGAGGTCGTGGCGATGGCCCTTCGGACCCCGCGGCCGGGAAGCCGTGAGGGGCGGCATAAGGAAGAGACGGCCGTCCGGCACGCCCTTCAGGTCGTCGGCATGGACGAATTCAAGAACCGGCGGATCGGCCGCTTGTCCGGAGGCCAGCAGCAGCGGATCTTCATCGCCCGGGCCATCGTCAACCGGCCCCGGATCCTTTTCCTCGACGAACCGACCACGGGAGTGGACGCGGAAATGCAAGGCCATTTCTATGAACTCCTCGAACGCCTGGTCAAGGAGGAGGGCATCACCATCGTCCTGATCACCCACGATATCGGGATCGTGGACCGCCGCATCACTCGGGTCGCCTGCCTGAACGAGAGGCTGGTGTATCACGGCAGCCACGCGGAATTCTGCCGCTCGGACACCCTCAAGGATATGTTGGCCGGGGGGCACCACCTCATCTCCCATCAGCATTAGATACGGAACCGACGATGGAAGCGTTGTTCACGTATGGTTTCCTCCAACGGGCCCTGCTGGCGGGTCTCTTCATCGCCCTGGCCTGCGCGGTGCTCGGCGTCTTTCTTCTCTTGCGCAAAGACGCCATGATCGGACACGGCCTGTCCCACATCGCCTTCGCCGGGGTGGCCCTCGGCCTCTTTCTTCAGATGATGCCGCTCGTCGTCGCCCTTGTCTTTTCCGTGTTCGCTTCGCTGGGGATCATGAAACTCAAGGAGAGCGCCGGTCTTCACGGGGACACGGCCATCGCCATCGTCAGCAGCGTCGGGATGGCCTTGGGCATCATCCTGGCGACCCTGTCCGGGAACTTCAGCGTCTCGCTCTTAAACTATCTGTTCGGCGAGATCCTGGCCATCGAACCCGTCGAGGTCTGGTTGTCGGTGGCCTTGGCGGCCGCGGTCGTCCTTCTCGTCGTCGGCAATTACCGTCCCTTCATGTATCTGACATTCGACCGGGAAGCGGCCAAGGTTTCCGGCGTCCGCGTCAGGCGTCTTGATGCCCTGATCACGGTCCTGACCTCGGTCACGATCGTGCTGGGGATGAAGGTGGTGGGGATCCTGCTGGTCTCCGCTCTGATCGTGATCCCCGCGGCGGCCGGTCTTCAATTGGCCGCGAGCTTCAAGGCGGCCCTCCTTCTCTCCTGTCTCGCCGCCGTCCTATCGGTCGTGGCCGGACTCGTCCTGGCCTTTCACCTGGATCTGCCGGTTTCGGGAATGATCGTCCTGGTCGGATTCGTCCTGTTCGCCGCGTCCTTCCTGTGGCGGAAGAAGCGGTCGTGATCATCTCTTGTTGAATTCTTTTTCGACGAACCTGTTGATCTCCTCGGCGAGCCGGCACGCTCTCCGCCGGAGCGCCGCGGCCTTCCTTTTTGTCCCCGTCCTGAACCCCTCGTCCTGGATTCCGGGGAGATTGATCCGGACGTTGTAGTAGGCCCCTTCGGCGGCCGTCCTGGCGGCGAGGGCGGCCACGCCGACGTCGCTCATCGAATTACGATTGCCTTTCTGAGCCGCTTTTTTGGCCAGTTTCAAGAGCTCAATGGACTTCTCGAGGACCTGGAAAGGAACGAGCGTCGCTTCCTTCGTCGCCGATTCGACCGCCGCGTCCCGATCTTTCTTCTGATCCTCGGTCGTTTTCGGCAGCCGGACGGCGTCCATCACCCGATTGAACGCGTCCGCGTCCCGGTCCACCTGACCCAAGTATTCATCCTTCAAGCGCTGGGCGCGGACGGCCGTTTTCTTCATCTCCGTGAACGCCTTCTCATAGCCTTTCTTGCCGACCGTCAGGTTGGCGACCATCGACGACAGACCGGCGGATAAAGCGCCGCACAGGGCCGCGACGCTGCCGCCGCCGGGGGCGGGGCTGTCCATGGACAGTTCGTCGGCGAAAGCGCGGAGGCTTTTTCCGATGAGAAGGTTCGCCCGCTCCTCGAATTGATGCTCGATGATTTTCTTTTTCGGGTCGAACGGGACGACATCGCTCAGCCCGAGGGACAGGACGGCCGTCCGGACGAGCTCATCGTCCGGGACGCCGGGGCTCTTGCCCTGATTCTCAAGGTAATGACGGCCGGCGGACAGCAACGCTTCCTTCGGGATCAGTCCGACGAGCTCGCTGCCGGTGACCCGGAGCCCCAGCCGAAGGGCCTGCAGGACGACCTCGTCGAAAACGGCCTGGATCGGCGTGACCTTGTAATTCGTGAAATTGATCGAGATCTGGGCGATCCCGTAATCCTCGATATACCAGCCCACGGCCTTGACGTGCTCGAATTTCCCGGGGAGCTTGATCGAGTTCCCGGCCGCGTCACGGACGATCTCGCCGCCGGCGTCGCGCTGGACCCGCCCGCTCTCGCGGATGTTCAGAGCGATCTCGCCGGCCAGCTTGCGGTCCCGGGTATTGAGGTTGATGTTATACGCGATCAGGAATTCCCGGGCGCCGATGGCCGTCGCCCCGGATCGGGCGTTAAAGCCAGCCCCTCCGCAGTCGGGCGTCCACTCCGGGTCTTTCATTTTATCGGCCAGTCCCTCATATTCGCCGCTCCGGATCGCGGCCAGATTTCGCCGGTCCGGGCTCGTCGCGGCCTCTTCGTAGAAATAGACGGGAATCCCGAGTTCGTCGGCGACGCGGCGGCCGAGGTCCCGGGCCAAGGCGACGCAATCGGCCATGGTCACGCCCGAGACGGGAACGAAGGGGCAAACATCGGTCGCCCCGATGCGGCTGTGAGCCCCTTTATGCCGGCGCATATCGATGACTTCGGCCGCTTTTTTGATCGCCCGGAAGGCCGCTTCGCCGACGGCCTCGGGAGCCCCGATGAACGTCACCACGGTCCTGTTGGTCGATTCCCCCGGGTCCACGTCCAGCAGCTTCACCCCGGGAGTCGATTCGATCTCCCGGGCGATCGCCTGGATCTTGTCCTTGTCCCGGCCTTCGCTGAAATTCGGAACGCACTCAACGAGCTTCATGGGCGGCTCCTTTCTTGTCCTTGGTCACGGTGTACTGGAATTGGCCTTTGGCGTCGAACACGTCGTACGTCTCAAGGTCCGTCAGGCGTTCACTGAGGACGGACTTGTCCCCGGCGATGACGAGGATGAGCGGCTGGCCGAGGAGCTTCTGGGCGGTAGCGAAGACGCGGTCGGCGTTGACGAGCATGACCTGTTCGTAATAGCGGCTCCAGAACTCCTCGCCGTCGTTCCGCGCCTGGTTCTCGGCCATTTTCCGGGAGAAATCGTCGTATCGTTCGATCTGGAGCGGAAAATTGAAAATGAGATAGGACTTGGCCTGCTCGATCTCAAGGGAGGAAGCAGGCTCCTTGGTCAAGATCCTGATTTCTTTCCGGATCTCTTGAAGGGCCGGAGCGATGGCTTCGGGCCGGACCTTGGCCCGGACGAGAAAGACCCCTCCGGCCCTGTAAAATTCGGCTTCGCTGTAAGCGAAATTCGCGAACGCTTTGGATTCCCGAAGATTCATGAACAACCGGGAGGTCGGCGTTCCGCCCAGAACCTGGTTCAGGACGGCCAGATCGAACCGCTCGGAATTTCCCGGGGTCGGAAAGACCGTCCCCACATAGGCCATGCACTCCCGGGACTGGGGCACGTCAACGAGGCAGACCCGCTCTTTTTCGGGGACCTTGAGCGGCGGCAGGGCGATCGGCGGAAGGTCGCGCGGCTGCCAGAGGTTCAAGTATTGACTGATTTTTCGGGTCGCTACGTTAAAGCCGAGACTGCCGGTGAAGATGATCCGGGCGTTATTGGGACGGTAAAAGCGGTCGAAGAAGTCGGCCAGGCTGGTCGGGTTCCAGGCCTTGATCACATCGCTGGAAAAGGCGATTTTTTCGTACGGGTGGTTCTGGAACAACATCCGGGACAGATGTCGTCGGGCCACGAAATCGGGATCCTTTTCCTTGGCCAGGAGGTTGTACGTCGTCGTGAACTTGGCGTAATCGATCTCGGCCCGGGTGAAGTTCGGCTGCAGAAGGACCTGGCTGAGGAAGCCGAGCGCGGGATCGAGATATTCTTCCATGAAATGAAACGTCAGCAGGATATGATCCAGGCCCACCGAGATCGAAAAAGCCCCGCCTATGGAGTCCAGGAACTCCTCGACGTCCGAAACGGACCGGACGAGCGTTCCCCGGCCGAGAAGGCTGGCCACGAACGTGGCCGTCCCCGCCGGAACATTCGGCGAGAGGCTCTCTCCGGCGAAGATGATCAGCTGGAGGCTGGAGAACGGCGCGTTCTCCCGGGTGACGATGGACACGGCCAACTGATTGGTCAAGACGGCCCGTTCGATCCGGGGGAGCTTCAGCTCCTGCAGCGGCTCGGGGGGCGGCGGAGATCGCCGGAATCTCTCCTGTTGAGGAAAAACAAACATCCCCGAAAGGACGGCCCAGACGGCGAAACGGAGTCGGATCTTCTTCATTTCGTCTTCACATTCAGGATGATGCTGTTGTCCGCCGTGAAATAGCGGTTGAGGATTCCGACGATATCGTTGGCCGTGACCTTCATATACTTGTCCAGTTCGAGCGGCACGTCATCGAAATTTCTGAGGGCCAGGAAAGACTCGCAGAGAAAGAGGGCCCTCTCCCTCGACGAGGACAGCCGTTCGAGATAATCCCGCTTGAACATCGTCTTGGTGCGGACGAGATCCGGCTCGGAAAGAACCGTTCGTTTCAACCTGTCGAGCTCAGCGAAGATGGCCTCCTGGCAGCGTTCCGCCATGGCCATGTTGTTGACGACGCAGAAGATCCTGTAGATGGCCCGGTCTTTCCTCTTTTCGATCCCCCCGGCGGCCTCGTAGGCGATCTTGTTGTCGCGGCCCAAGAGTCTCCGGGTCAGGCGCGAACTCCGGCCTCGGAAAAGGATGTAATCGACGATGGACAGCGTGTAAAAATCGTTGGAAAAGGGAGGGGCGATGCGGAAACCCATATGAAAAGCGGGGGCCGAAGCCAGGACATCCTGGAACGTTTTGATGACCGGCTGTCTCGTATAGACCGGCGGATCGAACGATTGGCTGACATCCTTGCCCCGAGGAATGGTTTCGAAATAGCGGGCGACGAGCTCACGCACGCTCAGTTTGTTGAAATTGCCGGTGATGCAGAGAACGGCGTTGTTGGGAGCGTAATAGCCGGCATAGAAATTCCGGGCGTCCTCGACCGTCAGATTCCGGACGTTCTCTTCCGTGCCCAGGACCGGGTGGCTGTGGGCGAAATCGGAATAGATGAGTTGATCGAATGAAAGCTGGCTGTCGTAGTAGGGCTCGGACCTTTTCTGGAGAAGGTCGTCCAAGAGGGCCATGCGGGCCCGTTCGAAGGCTCCCTCGTTGATCTCGAGAAATCTCATCCGGTCGGATTCCAGCCAAAGCACCATGGCCAACTGGTTCGAAGGCACGGTCTGGTAGAAAATGGTTCTATCCTCCGAGGTGGAGGCGCTGAGCTCGCCCCCGGCGCGGTTGATGAAATTGAAGTGCTGGAACGGAGCGACGTTGGCCGAACCCCGGAACATCAGGTTCTCCATGATGTAGGCCAGGCCTGCTTTCCCGAAGGGTTCATGGACCGAACCGACGTTATAGGCGACGGCAACGGACACCACGGGCAGCGTGGGATCCTCCGAAAGGATCACCACCAGTCCGTTCTTCAACCGGGCATAGGTCAACGGAAAGCTCGGGCCGAATTGGCCGAGGAGGGGGGCGGCAAAGACGAGGACCAGTCCCAGCGAAATTCCGACCCTCGTCCGTCTTTGACCGTGGTTGAACATGGACCTCGAACAGCGGGAGATCCGCCGTCCCGCATTAAAATATCATATCTGCTCAAGAAATGAAAAGCCGGCTCCCGCCTTCCGCTCGCTCCCCGTCATCCGGGCCGGGGACGGAACGGCCTAGGGATCGGCCGTTTTTTCGGAGAAATGGACGAACGAGAAGCATTCCGGGATATGGGAGTCATAGAGACCGTGCTTGTTCAGGGCCCAACCTGGATCCGGCTGAACGCGGGCTCCGCCGCTGTTCAAGGCTTCGAACCTGGAGAAATCCATGCGCCAAACGTCGCCGTCCCTCGGAGGAAGGGGTCGGCCCTGGGCCAGGCATTCCATCCCGGCCCAGGGGAAAGCAAGCTCGACCGTCCAACCCCGGTCGATATCGCGGTCGTCATTCAGGGTCCCGTCGACGTGAACTGCCCATTTCAAGCCCGGGAAGTCCCACTCCATAAAGGCCCAGCGTTTGCCGCGCGGGTGGCGGCCGTGGCGGCTCGCGTCCTGGAATCCGGCGATCACATCGACCTTTCGTTCATACAGGTCGAATTCCGGCCGGTCGAAAAAACCGCCTTTTTTGTGGGCCTCCTGCCAGATATAAAAGACCTCATAAATCGTACCGAGCGCGTTGATCTGGAACTCGTAATAGCCGTCTTTCCCGGCGATGAAGAGCTCCGCGTCGTTCTCGGTCCAGATGAAGGAATCCCGGGCCTTAAGATCGGCCCGGACATCCGGCTCCTCGATCCAATAGGCGACATAAAAATTCCGCTCGTCCCAAAGCGCGGCCAAGCGCGTATCGAGAAAACCGGGTTTTCCCGTGACGAGGTCGACGAAGCGGGGCGACCGGGGGGCGGATTGCCAGCAGGCGTCATCGAGGCGGCCGTCGACGACCGGAGGCCGCGCCGTCCTCAGACAATTATAGTGGAACAATTCCGATTCGGGGCAGCCGTATGCGGTTGTCAAAGGTCACCTCCCGGGATGATGCGAGGTTCTTCTATTCGTTTCACTCTATTCAAACCGGCGCAAAAATTCAAGAGGTCTCGGGGAAGAAGCTCGCTCGAAACGGGCGAACGCTCTCCTTGCGATAGGTCTCATCGACAAGATCGGGAAACGTCTTCGCTCCCGACTCGGGTTCTTAACGCCGTTTCCTCACCGTCCTTCTCGGCGGCTCAGAACTCGCTTCCCGGCTTTCTAACTACGGGAGTGCGCCGGGAAGCTCAAACATGCTTCGCCGACCGGCCTCCTTTCCGGGCCGGTTTACCTCGAAGGACGGCTCGGAAAGGCTGAACCCTCCATGGTCGCTTCAGCCGTTTCCCGATCTTGTCGTTCGGTTCAATCCATGATAGAGCGTTCGCCCGCTTCGAGCGAGTCCCCCTTGCAAGGATCGCTTGTTTATGCTAATTTAAGCCTCACTTTTTGACCTAGAGGACGG
>JAPKZI010000025.1 GCA_026393865.1 Candidatus Aminicenantota bacterium | reverse complement strand
TCGGATTTGACCATTCCGGTGGCGCTCACCCGGCCATGTTCGAACAAGAGCGTGATCGGATCGCCATCCTTCAACCCGAGCGAGACGATATCCGCCGGATCCATCCTGAATCCCTCTTCGAGGGCTAATTCGGTCAATCCGCCGACCTTGGACGAGATGTCGATCCCCCGATGGCGGTATCCGCCCGGTTCGGCCACCAGCACGAAATCCCCCATCGGGGCCTTTTCCTGCGGCGAAGGAAGGAGCCCCAGATGGTCCGCGGGATGCATCCGCCGCGGTTTCCGGTGCCCCGCCGCAAAATCCGGCACCGCTTTTTGAATGTCCTTTTGGACGTCTCTGGCCGTGTGATAATTCAAGGTCGCACCGCCCAGGGCTTTGTCGAGATCGGAGAAGATCAGCCAATCGGGCCGCATGAAACCCGTCACCGCCCCTTCGGGCAGGTCTTCGACGTGGACGATCTCCTGGACGCGGCCTTCGATGTTGATCAACGTTCCCCCGGCTTCGGCGAAGGCGGAAGCGGGCAAGAACGCGTCGACCTTGAAAGACGGCATATAGATATCCTGAACGATCAGGAATTCGCAGTCCGGTCTTTCCAGAAAGGGGACATCGCCGACAAGATACAGCACTTTGGGCCGCTTGGAGCCGCTGATGATATCCGCCAAAACGGTCTCCGTCCCCCGGCCGGCCGTCAGGCCGGGACCGACCTCCAGAAAGACCCCCATCTCCAGCGCTCCGCGCGAGTTGGCGCCGAAATAGAGAGGGATGAAGTTGGCGGCCTTCCGCTCCGCCAGCGTCGTCAGGCCGTCCACGAGGGCCTCGTTCCGCCCATAGTGAAAGACCTGAGGGCCGAGGATGACCGTCAGTTCCTTGCCGGAAGAGAGGATCTCAAGAGCCCTGTCCATGTCCGCCGGATCGACCGATGTTTCTCGCGCGACCGAGGCGGCGTCGGCCGTCCTGCCGGCCAGGCGATCGGCAAAGAACTTGAGAAGGGCCCCCTCCATACCCGGCCGGGGCCGCAGCCAATCGTCCGTGTATCGGGCCAAGTTGCCCGCGCGCGGATCGATCACGACCAATTTGGAACCCGTGTCAAGTGCCTGCCGAACTTTCGTCCCAACCACCGAGAAATCGAACCGGCTGTCGAGGCCGACAGCCAGGATGACGTCCGATTTGGCGATGGCCTTGATCGAGATGGGCAGGGAGAACAACCTCGACCATAGGCCCAATCCTCCCGCCAGCTCCATGCGCGCCGTCGAATCGATGGCCTGGCCCCCCAGGCCGTCCCGGACGAACTTCTGCGCGGCGAAAAGGCTCTCGTTGGTGAGGTCCGGCGAAACCAGCATGACGAATTCGTCGGGGCGGACGCCTTTGATCTCCGCAGCGACCTTTTCCAAGGCCTCCGGCCAAGCCACTTCCCGGAAATAATCGCCTTTCTGGAGCATCGGCCGTTTCGCCCGATCGAAGTGGTGGACCACTTCCGGCAGGCAGAAGCGGCCCTTCACGCAGAGCTGCCCGTCATTGACCTCCGGATCCAGATTGGCCTTGGCTTTGGAAAGCCGGCGGTTTTTATGGTTCAGCTCGATCTGGCATCCGATCGCGCAGAAGGGACACGTTGAGACAAGATAACCGTCCGGACGGCCGTCCCATTTGGAGGCCTTGTCCGCTAGAGCCCCGGTCGGGCAGACATCCACGCACGCCCCGCAGAATTCGCAGCCCGCTTCGCGGTGGTTGCGGCCGAAGGCGGGACCGACCTTGGCCCGAGGTCCTCGAAAGGTGAAGGCGAGGACGCTCGTCCCCCGGACCTCCTGACACATACGCACACAGCGTCCGCAGAGAATGCAGAGGTTGTAATCCCTGTCGTAAAAGGGATCGTCGTGTTCGGGCTCATAGCCGTGATAGAGAATGGGATAATCGATATCCGTCACGCCGAGCTTGTCGACGAGATCCTGCAGTTCGCATTGGCCGTCGTTCGGACAGAAACGGCAGCCGGTCTTCATCCCGGTCTTCCGGATCGTGCCCTGATATTCTTGACAGTTGGATTTCTCGTCGCAAATCAGGCAGCTCGAGGGGTGCTCGCTGAGGATGAGTTTCAAGAATTCCTTCCGCAGCTCCAGGAGCGTCGGCGTCTCGGTCAGGACCTTCATCCCCTCTTGGGCGGTCGTGTTGCAGGATAACGGATAGCCCCTCATCCCTTCGATCTCCACCATGCACAGCCGGCAGCCGCCGAAGGGGGACAGATCCTTGTGGGAACAGAGGGATGGGATATAGACGCCGTTCAGTTCGGCGGCCCGATGGACCGTCACCCCTTCCGGAAAGTAGACTTTGCGGCGGTTCATCTCCATCGTCAGGGTTCGAGGTTCTTTTCGCGACATGGATCACCCTTAATGATTCTTGATCATGAGTGCCGATGCGCCATAAATGCGGAAAAATAAATATTTATGGGAAACGAAAGAATGATAGCCAAGCGTTATCGGATGCCGAGTTCGTAAAGCTTCTTGGCCAACGTCCAGGTGTCTCCGTCAAATCCCAGCAAGCCGATCCCCGCCTTGGTCGCCAGGGCGACCACGTCCTCGGCGGGCGTCTTCCCCCGGGAGAAAACGATGGCCGCTACGTCGACCAGGTTGGCGGCCGCGATCACGTTCTTGTGAGTCTGCAAGGTGACCAGCAGGTTCCCCTCTCCGATCCCGATGATGTCGCTGACCATGTCGGAGATATAGACCCCCCCAATCTCCTTGTCTCCGCACGCGTTGAAGGTTTTGAGGCCGGTCTTGGCGGCCATTTCGGACACTTTCATCTTTGACCTTCCTCTTAATAAAGTTCCGTCAAGCCGACATCAGCCAGGACGACTCCCTGGCACGAATCGACCGATCGGCGCAGGTCGCATGGCACAACGACGATCTTTTTGCCGGGATCGCGGAGATCCTGATTGAAATATTCGTTCAAGGCCCGGATCCCCGCCTCGCTGACGCAGGTCCCGGAGGCATGAGACGTGTTCGCGCAGAGGGCCACGTAGACCCAGGACTTCCGATCCTCCTTCCGGGAGCCGGCTTTGTAAACGCCGCACTCCGGGTCGCATCTCATGCATAGCATCATCGCCATGACATCGCGCAACCGGACCTCTTTCGAGCATTTTTCGCACGTGAGATCGAACTTTGAGGCTTGATAATCCGCCAGATGGCTCCAAAAATGCGCCTCTTCCCGATAGGCGTCGATCGGCGGGACCGGTTCTTGAGAGAACTGGGAGATCCTCTGTCGGCAGTGGAAACAGCCTTCGATCACCAGATATCCACCGCGGAGATTCGTCATCTTCCATTTGTGATGACAGGTCGCTTTGGTCATGGTCGCTGTCCCAAACTTCTTCTATCCCTTTTCTCCGTCCGGCTCTCTTGAGTCGAGAGGGTGAACAATATCTATCATTAATAATATTTTATTGTCAACATTATTATGTGAATCAATCGGAGGTGGCTATTATTCCATTATTTTAAAATACTTAAAGATCGGGTACACCACGCTCCGTTTGTCCGCTCCGATCGATTTAAAGTACGGCTCCAGCACGCCCCAGCCGACAAAACCATCCGCGGCTTGAGGCTCCAGGCAATAAAAAGCCATGTTGGCCATGGGCTGAGCCAAATCGACCCTGAACGTGCCGGCCGGGAATTCCTTGAGCGGCGACTTGGCGAAGCCGCCTTCGAGCTTGATCATGTTGGCGCCGCCGCCCCGGGCTTGACCGACCTTATCGATCACGAACTCTTCGCCTGTCGCTTTCACAGGTTTCGTCAGCACGTCGACCCTGATGTTGTGCGTCCTCAGCTTTTCGGCCACATAATCCAGCTCCGCCGGGATCAAATACCCTCTCGGGACGGTCGCTTCGACTGTGCCGACCGGCTTCGTCATGTTCTCGACGCCGCGGACGATCGCGGGCGGCTCGAGCATATGAGGCGCGATCTTGGCCCGGACACTCGTCCCCGGAATGAGTTCGGACATGTTCCGCTTCTGATAGGCCAGGATGTCGATCCTGCCCCAGGATTCATATTTGCCCGCCACCCAATTCTTGAGCTCCCCGCTCTCGGCTTTTGCCTTCACCGCCTCGATAACTTCCTTGTCCGCGGCCCGGCAGATCTCCTGCATTTCCCGGCCGTGCTTGGCGGCATATTCCAGGACCTCGGTAATCAAGGCATACTGGGCGTAGATCCGGCGCTCGAAGGATTCGTGACCCGGCGTCTCGGCCAGGATGGCCATCCGGTTCCGCAGGCCGTAGGCGTTGGCCACGAACTTCGCCTCTGTCGTCCACATAGCCGCCTCGTGGCTCCACGTCGTCGTCGGCCATTTATTGTCGATATCTCCGTGAGTGAAGACCTCCAGGCCGAAATTTTTCCGGGTCGCTTCCCGCACGGCCGGGAACAACTTGTCGAAGACGTAGCCGCGCGGGCCCGGATGGGCGGCGGGTACGGTGCACGTGGCATAGCCGATAGCGTAACCGTGCTGGACGCGCCCCATCAGATGACCGTCGTAGACCAGGATGGGGTCCCAGCGGTTGAAGATCGTCCGGTAAAGGCCGTTGACCTCGACCGTCTCGAGCTTGACGGCGTCGCGGTTGAGGTTGAGGTTCTGGGCGTTGTTGGCGTTGCCGAGGAGGTGGGGGGTGCCGTCGCTCAGGGCCAGGGTGTCGTTTCCGTCGACGTTGAAATTCGGGCAGACGATCAGGATCAGGCTGTCGAGCAGGGCTTTCCGCTTGCCGAAAAGGATGTCGCGCATGAGCATCTGGAGGGCCTCTTTGGCCTCTGGTTCGTAGGCATGGATGTTGCCTTGGAGGTAAACGACGGTTTTGCCCGTCTTAACGGCTTCGTCGGGCGAGGTGAGGCGCGGGCTGGCCAGGACGACGGCCGTGCCGACCCTGCGCAGGGAGGTCGTGAACATGTTGATGACGGCGACCTTGTCGCTGTTCCACTTAAGAACATCGATGAACTCGAGGACCTCGCTGGACGAGGCGGTCCGTTCGAATTTCGTCCTCTCGGGGACGGTCAGAAACTTGGCCGGCCAGCTCCCGTTCCAGCCCTTGGGAACGGAATCGCCCCAGAAGATCTTCAGGGGCTGGGCCGACGCGGCAAGAAGGCCGCAAAGAAGAATGGCGAATCCGAGGAAGGTGAATTTTTTCAAGGTCTGTTCTCCTGACAAGGGGGATTGGGGCTTGTCCACTTTCTCCACGGCGGCCGGGGCCCCGGGCATAGCCCGGGGGTCAGCTTCCGCCGTACTCGCCCGTGGATAGAAGCCACGGGCGAGTGGCGAGCCGAAGGCTCGTCCCTTGACCGTCGTCTCCAGACTTTATTTTTAGAGGCCGTCATTTGTCAAGATTTTTTGCTCGTTCGAGCGCAGCGCTTCGAAACGAAAAAAAGCCTATAATGGTTACTATACCTGAGGGAGGTCAAAACCATGGTCGTCAGGCTTCATGCAAACCGGTTTATGTCGTTCTGCGGTTGCCTTTTTTTTCTCATGATCCCGAGCTTTGGTCAGGTTCAGGCTTCGCCCCCCCAAAACAAGCCTGCTCCGGCTCCGCCCGCTTCGGAAGGGGAGAAGGACCGCGGCCAGATCTTGAAGGAGATCGCGGCGACCCAAGAGGCGTTGTTCAAAGATCCGAACAATGCCGAGGCGCGATTCAAGCTGGCCCGGCTGCTCTACCAATCTGGCGAATTCGAGAAGGCGAAGACCTCGGTCCTGCCTCTTCTCGATGCCGCGAAGCCGATGAACGAGACCCTCTTTCTGGCGGCGGACCTGGATTATCTTCTTGGACATTATGATAAAGCCGAGAGCGCTTATCGGAAGATCATTGCCCTGAATCCAGGGGATCTCCAAGGCCAGGCGCGCGCGGATTCGAAACTGGCCATGACCTTTTATCAGACGAACCAGTACGCGAAGGCGGCGGACCTCTTCAAGGGGCTGGAAGGCAAGATCAAGCTGCCCCACTGGGACCTGATGCGGTCCTTCGGCCAGGAACGGCCCTATCAGGTTGTCTGGCCCGGGGATTTCGGGTTGTCGATAGCGCCGTTCCTCGTCACCGATCCGCTGCCGATCGTCTCTGTCGAGATCCAGGGTCGCCAGATCTACGCGCTCATCGACACGGGCGCCGATCTGTTCATGCTCGATACGGAGGTGGCCGCGGCCATGGGGATCAAGCCCCTCGCCTCAATAACGGGGACCTTCGCCGGAGGGAAGCAGGCGGAGGTCGGGTTTGGCCGGGTGGATTCGCTGAAGATCGGCCAGGTGACCCTCAAAGCGGTCCCCATCTCGATCTTGCCCACGCAGAGGTTCTCCAAGGGCTTCGCCGACGGGAAATACACGATCGGCGGGATCGTGGGGACGGGCGTCCTGAAGCAATTCCTGGCGACGATGGATTATCCGGGGGAGCAGTTGGTCTTGAGGCGGGCGGATGAGGAAGGCCGCAGGGACTTCCGGCAGGCGACGCAGGGAAAGGCGGTTGTCGAGGCGCCGTTCGTCCTGGCTATGACCCATTTTATAATGGCCCGGGGGAGCCTCGATGGGAAGGATGGATTGACCTTTTTCGTGGATTCCGGGCTGGCTAGCGAAGCGGCCTTCGCGGCGCCGGCCCAGACGCTGAAATACGCCGGCGTCCCCATTCCCGAGACGAAGGTTGAGGACGGCATCGGGGGAGGCGGCGGGGGATTCGCCACGGGGTTGTTCAAGATCGCCCGCCTGGGATTAGGCCCGCTGGTTCAGGAGAACTTGAAAGGTGAATACGGGGCCAATCCTCCAGAAAGCTACTGGCGTCTCGGATTCATCAACGATGGGATCATCAGCCACCAGTTTTTGAAGAAGTATGCCTGGACGATTGATTTCGCGAGGATGACGATGACATTCGCCAAATGAGGATTCAACACTTTCCGTACGAATAGGAAGCACCGGGAGGAGTTCCTCTTTTTGTTTACTTATCATTTATAATAGGGCGAAAGGAGAACCAGACGATGGAATTCTATGAGGTTTTGAAGAAACGCCGGAGCATCAGGAAATACAAAAAGGCGCCCGTGGAACAGGACAAGATCGACCGGATCCTGGAGGCGGTCAGGATTGCGCCTTCGGCGGCCAACTTCCAGCCCTGGCATTTCATCGTGATCAAGGATGAGAGCGTCAAGCTCGCTCTGAAAGAGGCCTACGGCCGGGAGTGGTTCTACACCGCACCCCTCATCATTTGCGCCTGCGGCGAGCCGGCCAAAGCCTGGGTCCGGCGGGATAAGCGGAACTACGTTGACGTCGACGTTGCGATCGCCTTCGAGCATCTGGTCCTGGCCGCGGCCGCCGAGGGTTTGGGGACATGCTGGGTCGGGGCTTTCGACCCCGCCGTCGTGAGACGCGTGCTCGGCCTGCCCGACGGCATCGAGCCCATCGCCATGACCCCGATCGGCTTTCCGGACGAGACGCCGCGGCCGCTTTCGCGGAAATCGACGGCCGAGATCGTCCGCCGCGACAGGTGGTGAAATAAGATTTGCCGTCCGCCGAGACGGTTCACGGGCAGATCAGGTTCAGCGCTTGGGGGACGATGCTGAACGTGACTTTATGGAAGAGGGGTCGACCGTCGGGGGTCCTAATGATCTCGCCGTCCGACTGGATCTCGAACGGCTTGTCCGAAGCGACCTCGAAGGCCGGCGCCCGGCGGATCTCGACCTCGTCGGCCTCGGCGTGACGGCCGGCGTTGGCCAGCCGGGAAATGCGGGCCAGGCGGAGGAAGGAGCAATCCCGGATCAGACACGCGTCCAGTTGACCGTCGTCGGGGACCGCTCCGGGAGCGATGATCTTTCCCATCGCCCAGAACCGGACGTTGCTGAAGATCGCGGCGACGAAGTCGCCTTCCGTACGGCGGGCCTCCGCATCGACCTTGAGCGGCAGAGGAATGCTCTTTGACCGGTAAGCCATCCTAATCCCCAGGATGCCGGCCAGGGTCTGCCTTTTGGCCAGCCAGGGCTTGCGGAGGGCCGTTTCGGCGACGCGGATATTGACGAAAGCTCCCAGGCCGATGTTGGCCTGCCCCAGGAAATATTGGAGAGGCGTCCCGCCTTCCCGGATGCAGCCGAGGTCGATCTTTCGCGACCGGCCCCCTTTCAAGGTCCGGCAGGCTTTTTCCAGGGAATCAACGCCGAACTCCAAGGTGATGTCGTTCGAGGAGCCGACGCCGATCAGACCGAAGTTGACCTCCGCGCCGGCGGCCATAATCTCGTTGATCATGATGTGGAAGGTCGAATCGCCGCCGGCCCCGACGAGCGTGCCGTATTTCTTCGCGTGCTCCCGGGTCAGTTCCCGGAGGTGCGTTTCGCTCCGGCTCATGATCAGATCGTAGCGGACTTCCAGGTGGCGCAGGATCTGTTCGAGCTTGAGCTTCCGGCGAAGAGCCCGGCCCATGCCCGCGGACGGATTGTACAGGATCGAGATTCGCTCAGCCGGCACGTTGAGACAGGCTCCTTCTCATTTCGGCGGCCCGTTCGGATAGGACGCCGTGGACGCGGTTAAGGTCCCCGCGGATGTGGACCAGAACCGGAATCCAGAATAAGACGTTCGCCGCCCAAAAGACAAGGACCGCCCCCATGGCCGCCCTCAGGCCCCAGAGCGTGGCGATGTAAGAAGCGATGAGCGGGCCGAGGGCGTTGCCTATCAGGTCCATCACCGAAGCGAGCGAGATCACCGTCGCCCGGTGCTCGGGCAGGTTGATGTCGGCGAGCGAGCCGTACCAATTGGGATTGACGCCCTGGTTGATGAACATGGCCGCGGCGATGGTCAGAATGAGCGGCCACGTTCCGGGGACGGCGAGCGCCTGGGAGACCGTGGCCCCGGCGGGGATCCGGACCTTGGAGCCGAGGAAGAGGATCATGAAGATGATCGGGAACGCGTTGCAGACGAGCGCGACGAGGACCTTGGCCCGGCGGTCCTTCCGGTAACCCCAGTCGCCGAGCCGGCCGAAGGCCAACGCGCCCAGAGCCCCGGCCAGGACGACGACCAGGATGGCCGCGTTCACGGCCGCGGCGTCCATGTTATGGATGTCCTTCATGTATTTGAAGATGAGGAAGAGCACGATCGAGCCGGGGAAAACGTCGATGAAATTAGCGATCAGCCAGACGTTGCTCCGGGCGGAGCGGATAAGCTTGACGTCCTTCCACGAAATGCGGAAGCGGTATTCGGCGCCTTCGAGGATGAGGTCGCGGAGCTCGTCCTCCCGGGCGCCTCGCGGGGGTTCGCGGACGAGAAGCAGGGCCAAGGCGAGAACCAGATTGATAAGGCCGACGAGACCGTAGGCCGACCGCCACCCGCCGCCGACCGAACCGGCCAGAACGAACCCGCCCATCCGCCCGATGAGCATGGCCACGGAGAGGAAGCCGAAGGCCGTCGCCCGGCGGCGAGGATCGACCAAGTCCCCGACGATCGAGAAAACGGCCGGCACGACCAGGCCGACGCCGATGCCGTTGAGCGCCCGGGTGATGAAGAAGAAGATATACCCGGCCTGGCCGTGCGGGGTGAGGACGGCCAGGGTCGAGAACGCTCCGTAGATCAGGCCGCCGGCGACGCAGATCCGGACGCGGGAGCGGCGGTCGGCGGTGATACCGGCGATGACCGTCGAGACGGCCGAGAGAAGGGTGAAAACGAAGGTGATCCAGCCGAGCGGCACGATGTTCGTCGTTTTCCGGAAGAAATCCTGGAGGAGCGGATTGACCAGCGGGCCGAGCAGGCCCTGGTCGGCGAAGTCGAAGACGAGGACGAGCAGGACGAAGACGAAGGCGAGACCGCCGGCGACGTCCGCGGCCTTTTGTTGGTGTTCTTCCATGGCTGGACCGGCGACTATTGTACCCTTTTTCCGCGCGCGGCGAAATTATCGATTGACGCGTTCCATTCGATGGATTATGCTGGGATCGAGATGGGAAAAGTCAGGAGCCCCCAATATATCACCCGGATGAGGATCGTCATCTTCATTTCCGTCTGGCTGTTCACGGCCTGGCTGCTCATGCCCCTGATCACGCTCGAGAAGGTCGAGCTGCGCAGCTCCCTGGAATATTTTTATCGGGCCTCCGCGGGGGTCGTCATCATGATCATCCTCTTCGGCAAGACGGTGACGGACCTTCTTTTCAGCCAGGACCTCTCCCGGAAAAAATCGGTCCTGTACGTCACGTTCCTGACCGTCTATTCCCTCGTCCTGGCCGGCGGGATCATCTTCATGGCCGTCCGCATCCTGCTCGTCTTCTTGAACACCAGCTCGGCGTTCCAACCGCAGACGCCGGACATCCAGTATTAGATCTTCCTCTTCGCTAAGAATCGCTTGGCAGAACGGGATCATTTTTAATAGAATACAAAAGGAAGGGATCGAGATTTGAACATCGGCGACCTTATCCGTTCCTTGCGGCCGTCCCAGTGGACAAAGAACCTGTTCGTCTTCGCGGCGCTCGTCTTCGCCCGGAAGATCTTGGACGGGCCGCTCGTCCTGCGTACGCTCGCCGCGTTCGGCATCTTTTGTCTGCTCTCGGGCTCCATCTATCTTGTCAACGACGTCCTTGACTATGAGGAGGACCGGATCCATCCCAAGAAATCCCGGCGGCCGATCGCGGCCGGCCTGATCCGCCGGGGACCGGCGGCGGGGATGGCCGTTGTTCTCGCCGCGGTCAGCCTGGCCTGCGCCTTTGTCTTGAACCCCGGGTTCTTCATCGTCGGGGCGGTCTATTTCGTCCTGCAGATCGCGTATTCGATCAAGCTCAAACACGTCGTCATCCTGGACGTCTTCATCGTCGCCTCGGGCTTCGTCCTTCGCGTCATGGCGGGCGGCCTTGTCATCCACGTCCCGCTCTCATCCTGGCTTCTCATCTGCACGACGCTCCTGGCCCTGTTCATCGCCATGAGCAAGCGGCGCCACGAGCTCGTCCTGCTCGAGGAGAACGCCTCGGCCCACCGCCCGATCCTCAAGGAGTACAGCGCTTATCTGCTGGACCAGATGATCTCCGTCGTCACGGCGTCCACGGTCATCGCTTACTGTCTTTATACGGTCTCGGAGGACACGGTCAAGAAGTTTGGGACCTCGGACCTGATCTATACCACGCCGTTCGTTCTCTATGGGATCTTCCGCTATTTGTATCTCGTCCACAAGAAAGGGGAGGGGGGAAGCCCGGAGGAATTGATCCTGAAAGACAAGCCTCTCGCCGTTTCGGTCCTTCTGTGGATCGCGACCGCCGTCGGGATCCTTTATATTTTCAAGTAAGGCCAGGAAACGCCGGCCAAAATATTTCCATTCAAGGGGCGAGTCCGTGATTGACTCCGGTTTATGATTCAAGCTCTCTTCCATTCGGTGTGGGTAGAGATAAGAGAAGATCCGGGAACGGCCTCGCTCCCTCGATGGGGACGAACGCTCTACTGGTCGCGGGTCCTGTCACCGATCAGCCCCAGCGTTCTCGCTCCTCACCCACCTTCGGGGGGTCCCATCCGCTTCGAACGCTGGGGCGCCCGATCGGCGCCACCCGTAATTAGAGCATTCGCGCGCATCTTCGCTCGTGGATAATAGAAAGAATTCAAGGACGCGATGACAGGGTTGGCCCCACGGCCCCCATAGCGGTGGGGGGTCCCCTCGGTTTGACCGAGGGGGGAACCGACGGGACTGGTTCCCCAGGGGGCCGGGGGCCAACCCTGTCATCGCGTCGACCAGAGACTTCGCCGCTGAGAAGGACGGTGAGGAAACGGCGTTAAGAACCCGAGTCGGGAGCGAGGCCGATTCCGGATCTTCTCCCCCTCCTCATCAAGCCCACACAAAATGGAACCAAAGTTCAATCCTTGATGTACCGCAGGCTCTTCGGCTCGCGCTCCAGGTGATAAACGATCATGGCCTGCAGGCTTTTCCGGATCGATTTGAGATCCGCGGCCGAAAAGGGGCACTCCCCGGCCTTGGCCGGAGGATTTTTCCTGACCCACTCCATGAAGCGGCCGAGATCGGGCCGGACCTCGTCCTTCCGGGCCGGAGCGCAGGCGTCGCAATAGACGCCGTCCTTCTTCGGCGCCAGCCATCCGGATCCTTCGAGCGCCTTCCGGCACGTCTTGCAGCGGCGGACGTCGGGCAGGTAACCGTTGACCTGGAGAAACCAGGCCTCGAAATACCGGGCCAGGACGGCCAGGGCGCCTTTCCCTTTGAGCGCTTGGAGGATGGACAGCAGCAGCCGAAAGACGATGTCCTCCCCGGCCCGCGCCGGCAGAAATTCTTCGATGAGCTCGGCGAAATAGGTCAGGGTCAGCGACGTCTTCACGTCCCCCTGAACCTCGAAAAAGGATTCGATGAGGTCGCAGGAGCTGACCGTGACCAGTTCGCGGCGCTCTTTCTCGTAATAGAACGCGGTCACGTGGGACATGGGCTCGAGCGCGCTCCCGAAGCGGTTCCCGAACTTGCGCGCGCCCTTGGCCACGCCCCGGATCAGACCTTTGTCCCGGGTGAGGAACAGGGCGATTTTGTCCTGGTCGCCGATAGGAACCGTCCTCAGGACGATGGCCTCGGCTTGGTCGATGGGCATGGCGCCGCTCTCAGTCGAGGAACGTGATGCGATGGACCTTGATCTTGTCCTTGAGAGCGTCGATCGGGATCTCGAGCTCCGCGCCCGTCCGGGCCAGGTCCCAGCCGTTCTTGATCAGCGTCCCCTGGATGTATTTCCGTTCGAATTGCCGGGCGGCCTGTTGGAGGGACGGGACGGGCGGGCGGCCCAGGAGATGTTCCTGTTCCCGCGTCTCGACGAGCAGGTTGAGGTGGCCGACGCCGATCTCTTCGTCCTCGACCATGATCACGAACCGTTCGATGACGTTCATGAGCTCGCTGACGTTGCCCGGCCAGGCGTAGTTGACGAAGGCCTTCCGCGCTTCCGGATGCATCCGCTTCGGTTTCTTGCCGTATTCGAGCGAATAGATATTCAGATAGTAGTGGATGAGCAGGGGGATGTCCTCCGGCCGTTCGCGCAGGGGCGGGATATGCATGGGGATGATGTTGAGCTTGAAGAAAAGGTCCTCCCGGAACTTGCCCTTGGCGATCAGGTCCTTCGGGTTCCGGCTCGTGGCCGTGATGAGGCGCGTGTCGAACGGGACGGTCTCGTTCGATCCCAGCGGCTCGAACCGCTGCTCGACGACCGCCTTGACCAGCTTGGCCTGCGTCTTGACGCTCATCTCCCCGATCTCGTCAAGGAACATCGTTCCCCCGTCGGCGAGAAGGAGCTTCCCCCGCTTGTCCTTTGGGGCATGGGCGGAATGCCCCTTGACCGCGCCGAACAGCTCGCTTTCGATGAGGTCGTCGGGGATCGCCGCGCAGTTGATCTCGATGAACCGTTTGTCCTTCCGCCGGCTGTGCTGATGGATGAGGCGGGCGGTGAGCTCCTTGCCGGTCCCGTTCTCGCCCGAGATCAGCACCCGGCCGTTGGTCGGGGCGGCCTTTCGGATCTCCTCGCGCAGCTTCCGGATCGGGGCGCTCTTCCCGACGAGATGGTATCGGGACTTGATCCGTTCGCGGAGCTGGACGTTCTCCTCCTCGAGCCGGCGCTGCCGCAGCGCATTCTTGACGGTCAGGACGACCTTGTCGAGCGAGAGCGGCTTTTCGAGGAAATCGAACGCGCCGAGCTTCGTCGCTTTGACCGCCGTTTCCACGGTGCCGTGACCCGAGATGACGATGACCTTGGGGGGCTCTTCGAGGAGCCGGATCTGGCGGAGGACGTCGATGCCGTTCATCTCGGGGAGCCAGATATCGAGCAGGACCAGGCCGAACGCCTGGGCCTTGAGCAGGGCCAGACCCTCTTCGCCCGTCCCGACGGTCTGGACGGCGTAGGCCTCGTCCTCGAGAATGCCCTGGAGCGAGGAGCGGATGCTGGATTCGTCGTCGATGACCAGGATGCGGTCTTGGCTCATGCGGGCAGCTGCAAGGTGAATTTGGCGCCGCTCGGCCGGTTGTTCTGAACGCGGACGGACCCGTTATGCTCTTTGACGATCTGATTGACGATGGCCAGCCCCAAGCCCGTGCCCTTCTTCTTCGTCGAGAAATGGGGCAAAAAGAGCTTGTCTTTGTCCTCGATCTGGATCCCGGGTCCCGTGTCCGTCACGTCGATCTTCACTTGATGGGCCTCGCGGTCGTACGATGTTTGAATGACGATTTTACCCTTTTTGTTCATGGCGTCAACAGCGTTGTCGATTAAATTGATGAAGACCCGTTTTATCTGTTCGGTGTCCAGCGGAAGGAAGGCCGGCACATCCGGAGAGGGGAGGACCTGGAATTCGACGTCGGCGAAAATGCCGCGGAACATCGTCACGACCTGGCCGATGATGTCGTGGATTCCCGCCGGCTGGAGGTTGATCTTCGGCAGCCGAGCGAAGTCCGAAAACTCGTCGACGAGGGCCTTGATCGTCTGGGCCTCCTGGATGATGACCCGGGCCCCCTGCTCGACGACATCGCCGCCGCCCCCCTCTGTCTTCTTGAGGTTTTTGAGGATCCGTTCCGCGTTGAGCTGGATCGGCGTCAGGGGGTTCTTGATCTCGTGGGCGACGCGCTGGGCGACTTCTTTCCAGGCGGCGATTTTCTGGGCCTTGATGAGCTGGCTCAGGTCGTCGAGGACGACGATCAGGCCGGAGAACTCCTCCCCCGGCTGCCGGAGCGGGGTCAAGGTCAGGGCGATGGTCGTCTGCTGGCCGTTGAGGGAGAGCCGGATCTCCTTGTCGGTGAGCTTGTATCTGTTCTTCATGGCCGCGTCGATGCCCTTGACGAAGTCCTTGTAGCGGTCAAGGCTCAGGACGTCCTTGTAATGCCGGCCGGCCACGGCCTTGTCCGGCAGCGCCAGCATGTCGTGGGCCGACGGATTGATCGTGGTGATGGAGCCCTGGGCGTCCAGGGCGATGACGCCGGTGTTGATGGTGTTCAGGATCGTCTCTATGTACTGTTTGCGGGCCTCCTGCTCGGCCGTTTTCTGGGCGATCCCCCGCTGGCCCTCGTCGACATCGGAGATCATCTGGTTGAAGGACTCGATGAGGATGCCGATCTCGTCCGAGGCCGGGTCTTCGACGCGGACGGCCAGGTTGCCTTTGGAGACCTCCTTGGTCGCTTTGACCAGCTTCTCGATCGGGACGGTGATGCTCTTGGCGATGTGGAATCCGATCCAGGTCGCGGCGAAGACGATGAGCAGGGTGACGAAGATAAGCGTCATCAGGTAGAGCGTCTTGAACATGTCCTTCTGTCCGCGCTGCCGGTAGCGCTGGACGAAAGCCGAGAGGGTGTTGATCTTCTGGGCGTAGTTCTGGGGCAGGAACTTGCCCGTCGTCACCAGGACATTGCCTATGGCCGGGATGTTGACCGAGACGCCCCGCCGCACGAACTCGCCCGCGCCCATCGAGCGGATGTCGTTGACGGGTTCGCCGAGGTGAGCCCGCTTGATCGTGTCGGCTTTAAGCTCCTGATAGTCCTGGAAGGGCAGGTTGGGATTGTAATAGGCGAAGAGATCCTCCTCCTCGAGGAAGATGCCGATCTCGTCGAGGCGGTACTCGGTCAGCTTGCTCCGGATGAGGTCCTCGAGCCGGGCCCGGTTCTCGGGAGCGACGAGGTTCAGGCGCTTGATCTCCCTGCTCAGCTGGGTCGCATAATGAAGAGTGAGGTCCGACGTCGTGACATAGAAGCCGTCGGCGATGATCTTGGCATCGTCGAGGATCCGGGTCAGGTCGGGCTTGAAGTACTGCTCGATGTTGCGGCTGATCAGCCGGCTGGTGAAGACGAAGAGGAGAAGCGTGGGGATGAAGGACAGGGCGGTGAAGAAGATGACGAGCTTGGCCTTGAAATGCGATCCGGCCACCTTGTGCTTGCGTTCGAGGCTGAGCTTGATCAGGTTCCGGCCGAGGACGAAGAGGAGGATCAAGGCCAGGAGGAGGACGATGATCTGGAGCAAGACGAGAAGGATGTCGGTGACATTGGTCGGGGAGAACTCGGTGGAGCGGCGCAGGATGAAATCGATGACGAGGAAGAGGACGATAAGGACGATGATGATCCCGCCGATGACGCGGGAGCCCTTTTTCTTCGGATCGTCCATGGGATCTCGATTCAACGCGCCGCCAGAAAGTCCTTGAGATTGTCCCGGTGGATCCAGATGTCCGTCCGGACGGCTCCCGACGTGCCGAGAGACTTGCCCTCGCGGCCATTGATCGTGTACGTAAATCCGCCGGCGTTCCCGGTCTGGATGAGGAATTGCTTCTTGGCCGTGCAGGTCGCCTTCTCGCCCGCTTTTTTGGTGGCTTCCAGTTGGACCTGTCCGTCGGCCGCGATCTGGATCCACGTCTCGGCGTTGAAGGTCAGTTCGAGACGCAGATCCTCGGCCTTGGCCGGATCATCGGATTCGACGAGCGGCGTCTGCGCGGGAGGGGGAAGGAGCTGGTCCTGCGGCGGGGCGACCGTCGGTCGCTGAATGACGGGCCGGTTGTCCTTCTGCGGCTTGAGGACAAAGAAGTAAGCGGCGACGGCGGCGGCGGCGACAAGGATCAAAGGGACGGCCGCCAGGCGCCATCGACCTCTCTTCGCTCCCTCTCTCCGCGGCTTCGGCTCGGGGAGATCAGCGTGGCTGCGCCGGCGTTCGGTCTCCTTGAGGTCTTCCTGTTGGAGGAGGACTTCCTCGTGATACTTGTTGACGAAACGGTTCTCGTCGACGCCGATGCACTTGGAATAGGAGCGGAGGACGCTTTTGATGAAGAACGCTCCGGGCAGCAGGTCCAGCTGGTCGTCTTCGAGGGCTTGAAGATAGCGCAGGCCGATTTTTGTTTGGCCGGCGATATCGTTGAGCGATATAGCCCGGAGCTCGCGCTCTCTTTTCAGCTCCTGTCCCAAGGTCGCCATCGATAAAATTCTAGGATAATCAAGAACTTAAGTCAAATACGGAGGAAGCGGGCGAGCGAGGTCAAGCCGCCCAGCAATCCGACGCTTCCTCCGCCCAGGACAAGCCCGAGGGCCTGGGCCAGGGTCAGATAACGGAAGCCGACGATTTCCTGGAGCGCGCCGAGCGAGCTGCCGAGGTAGAGGGGGAAGAGCTTGATCAGGATCAGGACGACGAGAAGGGAGATCGCGCTTCCGGCGACGCCCATCAGAACGCCTTCGAAAAGGAACGGAATCCGGATGAAGGTGTTCGTGGCCCCGACAAGGCGGAGGATCTCGATCTCGTTCTTCCGGGCCAGGACGTTGAGCTTGATGACGTTGGAGATGATAAAGAACGAGGCGAGGACCAGAATCCCCCCCAGGAACAGGCCGACGGCCTCGGCCAGGCGTCCCAGGGAGCGGATCTTATCGGCCCACTCCCGGTTGAATTGGACGTCCTCGACGGCGGAGTTCTTTTTCACCTCGGCGATGAATTGGAGGACGGACGCCGTCGGAAGGCCGGGGTCCTTGAGCGAGACTTCGATCGAGGCCGGAAACGGATTGGCGTTCAGGTTGAGAAGGATGGCCTTGAGGTCCGGGAAGTCCTCCGCGAATTTCGCCGAGGCTTCCTCCGGACTGATCGTGTGGACCGTGCCGACGAGGGGAGATCGCCGGATCTGGTCCAGGATCAGGTCGCGCTCCCCGGCCGGGACGGTCTTCTGGAGATAGAACATGACCGTGAGGTCCTTCGACAGTTCCCGGGCCCGAAAGCGGAGGTTGTTCGACATCGTCAGGAACACGCCGAGAACGACAAAGGACAGACTGATGATGGTCAGGGAAAAAAAGTGCCGCGTCTTGAACTGCCAGAGGTTGTGCAGCGACTCATTGAAGAAATATTTCGCTTTTTGGAGAATCAGCCGATATCCTTTCCGTGGAGTTTGCCTTCCTGAAGATGGAGAACGCGGCCGCCGAAGCGGCGGATGAGCTCCTTGTCGTGCGTGCAGATGATGACCGTCGTCCCCTGCTTGTTGATCTCGCGGAACAGGCTGAAGATCTCATGGGCCAGATCGGGATCGAGGTTGCCGGTGGGCTCATCGGCCAGCAGGATGCGTGGATTGTTGACGATGGCCCGGGCGATGGCCACCCTCTGCTGTTCGCCGTAAGACAGCTGGGAGGGATAGTCCCAGATCTTCGGATGGAGGTTGACCATGCGCAGGGCGATGAACGTCTTCCGCTTCATGTCGCGGGGAGGGGTTCCAAGGACGCGAAGGGCGATCGAGACGTTGTCGAAAACGCGCTTGTGAAAGAGCAGGCGGAAGTCCTGGAAGACGATCCCCATGGGACGGCGAACCGTGTAGATCTTGGAATCGGGGATGCGCAGAATGTTCTTCCCGCCGATGATGATCTGGCCTTCGGTCGGAAGGACCTCCCGGAAGATCGTTTTGAGGAGTGTCGTCTTGCCCGAACCGCTCGGCCCCGTGACGAAGCAGAATTCCCCTTTTCTCACCGAGAGCGTTACATCCGAGAGCGCCCAGTGGGGTTTCTGATACTGCTTCCAGACGTGGTAGAGTTCGATCATCCGGGAGAAATTATAGCAAAATAAACCGCGGACACATATCGAATTCGGAGGGTGCCGATCGACGGGCGAGGCCGGAAGGAGCGAACGGGGGCCGTGTCCGCGATTGTCTTACAGGGTGAAGAGGTACATCAGCCAGCCGAAGAGCAGGGCGCCGCCGATCATGATGAGAAAGAGAAAGAGGCCGTATCTGAGCCGGGATCGCTTGTTGTCGCGGCGGAGCAGGGCCAGGACCACGGTCACGAAGAAGGCGTAGAGGATCATGGAGAACAGGTGGCTCTTGAAGATCATGTCTTCTTCCCCAGCGAGACGTCGAGGGCGTCCATGGCGATGAGGAAGTTGAGCAGGCCCGCGCCCGCGATGTAGGCCGTGCCGAATTCAAAGGTGACGCGCTTCAGCTCGCCCAGGCCGAGGGGCAGGAACCGCGACAGGAGATAGACGACGCCGTTTCCGATGTCGGCGAAGAAGGCGAGGATCGTCAGGGGATTTTCGGTCTGGAACGGATAGATCTTCCCGCCCATGGTGAGGCCCAGGGCCGTCATCGCCGTGATGCAGACGAAGAAGACCGCTCCGCGCCCGTATTTCCTCTGGGCGACGTGCCCCAGTCCCGGGACGAGCCAGCCCAGGAGAAAAGCCAAGGGACCTTTCATTTTCATGATAGGCAGAGATATTAGAATAAATGAGCTCCCAAATCAAGAGAAAAAAGGCGACGGATGCTTTCTTTGGGACTTTGCGCGGCCCGATCCCTAGGTTAGAATGGATTCATGCCCGAACTGCCCGAAGTCGAGACGATCGCGGCGAGCCTGCGCCGGAAGGCCGTCGGCCTGGAGATCGCGGGCATCGAGCTCTATTTTCCGGGGCTTCTGAGGGGAGACGCGGCGCAGCTCGAGAAATACAGGGGGAAAAAGATCACGGGGGTCCTGCGCCGGGGCAAGATGCTCCTTATCGCCTGCGGAGAAGGTCTCCATCTCCTCTTCCATCTGAAGATGACCGGCGGGTTCCACTGGGCGAGAAAAGGAACGCCTCGGGATGCCCATACCCGTCTGCGGATCGCCTTTAAAAACCTGGACCGGGACCTGCTCTTCCGGGACGTCCGCAAATTCGGTTTCCTCCGCTGCCTCGAAACGGCCTTTCCGCTCGCAGGCGCCGAGCTCCGTCCGCTCGGGCCGGAGCCGCTCGAACTCGACGGCCGTGATTTTCCATCGCTCCTCGCCGGTAGAAAAGGAAGGTTGAAAAGCCTTCTTCTCGACCAGAGGTTTCTTGCCGGGATCGGCAATATCTACGCCGATGAGATCCTGTTCGAAGCCCGCCTTCACCCGCTGACCGTACCTTCATCCCTCAAAGTCAAGGAGACCGCACGGCTCTGGGCGGCCGTCCAGAACGTCTTGAAAAAAGCCATCGCCGCCGGCGGCTCGTCGATCCGCGACTACAAGGACACCGACGGCATGGACGGCCTCTTCCAGAACGAACATCGCGTCTATGGCCGGAAGGGGCGGCCCTGCCCGCGCTGCGGGGCGAAGGTCCGGCGTCTCGTCATCGGCGGGCGGAGCAGTTTCTTCTGCCCGCGATGTCAGCGGCCGCGGGGCCGGCGCCCCTCTAAAGGAACGTCCCCATCAAATTGACATCCCGTCGGCTTTCATTATAATAAATGTTTCGCCCGCCGAAGAGCGGACCCGTCGGGTTTTTTCAATACGGAATCGTTTGAAGGAGGATGTGTCGTGGCTGAAAAAGCGAAAAACCCCGAGTTGATGACGACGATAGAGGAGATCCTCAAATTCGCCATCCAACGGGAAGAGGAGGCCGCCCGCGCCTACGGTGAATTGGCCCGGACGACGACCGACGCCGGACTCAAGGGGCTCCTTCTCGACCTTCAGGCCGACGAGGTCAACCACCGCAAGATCCTCCGGGAGCTGGCCGGCTCGGACGACCTCCCTCAGCTCGGGAGCGCCGTCCCCGATCTCAAGATCAGCGATTATCTGGTCGATGAACCGGTCAACGCGGACAGCCGCATGCAGGACATCCTGATCTTCGCGGCCAAGAAAGAAGCAAAGGCCGCGGAACTCTACGACCGGCTCCTGGGCCAATCGTCCAACCCCAAACACAAACGCCTGTTCCAGTTCCTCGCCCAGCAGGAAAAAACGCACAAGCTCAAGCTGGAACAGATATACGAACAACAGGTCTTACAGGAGAACTGAGAGTCTTCAGAGATCAAGGAGGAGACCATGGACAAGTATGAATGCACGGCCTGCGGCTATCTTTACGACCCGGCGGTCGGCGATCCGGAGAACGGTATCGCCCCCGGCACGGCCTTCGAAGACCTGCCGGAGGACTGGGTCTGTCCGCAGTGCGGCGTCGGCAAGGAGTTCTTTCAAAAGATCTGAAGAGAAGGGGATCGAGTCGGCGCTTTCGGCGGTGTCATCAAGAGCGCGGATTCGATCCCGGAGCCAAGGCGATGAAGATCATCATCATCGGGAACGGGCTGGCCGGCACTCTCGCGGCCAAGGCCTTGCGCGAAGACGACAAGCAGGCCGAGATCGAGATCTATGCCGAGGAGAAATATCTTTACTACCCTCGTCCCAACCTGATCGAATTCGTCTCCGGCCATCTCCCTCATGACCGCTTGTTCGCCTTCCCCGAACGATGGTACGGCCAACAGCGGATCGACGTCCGGCTGGCGACTCCCGTGCGGCGGATCCTTCCCGACGCCCGCCAGATCGAGATCCTTGACGACCGGCGGATCGCCTACGATACCCTTCTCCTGGCTAACGGGGCGAGCTCATTCATCCCTCCCATCCGGGGCGCCGACAGGAAGGGCGTGTTCAGCCTCCGAACGTTGGACAATGCCCTGGACATCCTCGACCGCCTGAAAGATCATCCGCGGGCCGCGGTCATCGGCGGAGGCCTTCTCGGCTTGGAGGTCGGGCGCGCCCTGAGATCGCGGGGCGCCGAGGTCGAGGTCGTCGAGGTTTTTCCCTATCTCCTGCCGCGGCAGCTCGATCCGAGAGGCGGGGCCATTCTCAAGACGGAAATGGAAAAAAGCGGCATTCGCGTCCGCCTCGGCGTCGCCACGGAAGAGATCCTGGGGGATCAAGAGGCGCGGGGGATCCGGTTCAAGAACGGCGAAGAGATCGCGGCCGGGACGGTCATCATCGCCGCGGGAGTAAGGCCGAACCTGAAACTGGCCCAGGCTTCCGGCCTTCCGACGGACCGCGGCGTTCTCGTCAACGAATATCTTGAGACGGGTAAGGCCGGGATCTATGCCGCGGGTGACGGCATTCAGTTCAAGGGATTCGTTTACGGGATCATCCCCGCCTCCTTCGAACAAGCGCGGATCGCCGCGGCCAATATTCTCGGCCGGAAGATCAAGTACGAAGGGACCGTCCTTTCCAATACCCTGAAAGTCGCGGGCATCCATCTGACGTCGATCGGACAGGTCAATCCGGACGGCTCCGGGTTCGAGGAGCTCCGCTTCGAACGACCGGAGGAGGGGATCTATAAAAAGGTCGTCCTCAAGGACGGCGCCGCCGTCGGCGCGATCTGGATGGGGACGAAGAACGGAGTCAACGGCATCACCCGAGCGGTCACCCAAAAAGCGAACATCGAAAAATGGAAGAACGATCTTTTCGCCGAGACGTTCGACTTCTCCCTCTTATGACGAAGCTCTTCTCCTCGGCCCTGGTTCTCGTCGGGCTGCTCATGGCCCCGGCGGCCGCCCAGGTCCGGATCAACGGTTATTTTTCTTTGGATTACGGTCACGGACAGGCTCAAAGCGCTCTCTCCCGGGGGAGTTTCCATGAGCCTCAGGCCGGGCTCGTCTTGTCGGGCGAGTGGTCGCCCCGTTTCGCTTATACCCTCGAGGTCCGCTCGCGCGACGTCGCCCGTTTTGAGATCGAACAGGCTTGGGCGGGTTTCCGTTGGTCGGAGGCCGTTCAGATCAAGGTCGGGCTGTATCTCATTCCCTTCGGAAAATACAATTCCTCGGCGCGGCCCTTCCAAACGCGGCTCACTTCGCCGCCGCTCCCGGTCGGCGAGGTCTTCCCTTCGAGCTGGCGGGATATCGGGCTCCTCATCGAGGGCAAGTCCGGTTTTCTTGTCTATTCGGCCTACGTCGGCAACGGCCTGGCGGAGGGAGAAAATCTCCGGGCCGGCCAGCAATTCATGGACAACAACAAGGACAAGGGCCGCGGCGGACGGATCGGAGTTCTTTTCAGCGACGCGTTCGAGGCCGGGCTCTCCTATTATTCCGGAAAGATCGACGCCGAGAACGACCGGGGCCTGACGCTCAAGGGCGTCGATCTGACCTGGTCGGACGCCCGCCTCCACTTGTCCGGGGAGTACATCACAGCGGAGATCGAGAATCCGGCCCCCTTTTCCCGGGGGACGGCCGAAGGCTGGTTCGCCCTTGGCTCGTTCGACATCGGCTCGCTGAGCCCCTTCGTCGCTTATCAGAAATACGACTACGAAGACGCGTTCCACGGCCCGGGATTCGCCGGCCCCTTGACGGCCGGCCAGGGCTTGTTCGACAAGCGCAGCCTCTGGGGATTCGGGCTCATCGCCACCGTCCACCCGAACATCCTTCTCAAGTTCGAATATGATGTCCATAAGGAAAGCGGCCTCGAGCTCAAGAACAACGTGTTCCGCGCTCAGGCGGCGGTTCATTTTTAGCGAGGGAAGCCATGGCCAATATCGTCGTTCTAGGAACGCAATGGGGAGATGAGGGAAAAGGGAAGATCGTCGACCTGCTCACGCCCTCGTTCGACATCGTCGCCCGCTATCAGGGCGGGCATAACGCCGGACATACGGTCTACGTCAACGGGAAGAAGATCGTCCTCCATCTGATCCCCTCCGGGATCCTCCATCCGAAGACCCTGTGCGTCATCGGCAACGGCGTCGTGCTCGACCCGAAGGCGTTCCTCGACGAGATCGACTCGCTCAAAAAAAACGCCGACATCGACCCGGGAAACATCGTCCTCAGCAACCACGCCCACCTGATCCTGCCCTACCATTGTCTTTTCGAAAAGCACTGCGAGGACAGCCTGGGTGAACGGAAGATCGGCACGACCTGCCGAGGCATCGGCCCCGCGTATGAGGACAAAGCGGCCCGCCGGGGCATCCGGGCGGGGGATCTCTTGGACCTTGACGTGCTGAAGGACAAGATCGCCAAGAACGTGGAGGAAAAGAACGATTTCTTCCGCGGCCACGGGCTTCCCGAGGTCGACGCGCGGCGGATCTTCGAGGACTATGCCGGCTATGCCGCCGCCATGAAACCGCATATCCAGGACGTCGCCCTGCTCCTGGACGAGAGGATCCTGGCCGGCCAATCCGTCCTGTTCGAGGGAGCCCAGGGCGCGCTCCTGGACATAGATCACGGGACCTATCCCTTTGTGACATCCTCCAATTCCACGGCCGGCGGCGTCTGCACGGGGCTGGGCGTCGGCCCGACGAACATCGACGCCGTCCTGGGCGTGACGAAGGCCTACACGACCCGGGTGGGGTCGGGGGCCTTCCCCACGGAGATTTTCGACGAGGCCGGCCGGACGATCGCCCGGAGGGGCGACGAGTTCGGGGCGACAACGGGGCGGCCGAGGAGGTGCGGCTGGTTCGATGCGGTGGCCGTGGCCTACGCCTGCCGGATCAACGGCATCGAGCGGGTGGCGATCACCAAACCGGACGTCCTCGACGGCCTCGAGGAGCTCCAGGTCTGCACGGGTTATACCTATAAAGGAAGCAAGCTCCGGAGCTTTCCGACCGAGGCCTGGATCCTGGATAAAGTGGTTCCGGAGTATCGCCGCGTGCCCGGCTGGAAATCTCCCGTCCACGGTCTGAAAGAGTTCGGGGCGCTGCCGCAGGAGTTCAAGGATTATCTTCTCCTGCTGGAGGACCTCATCGAGGCCCAGGCCGGCTTGATCTCGACCGGCGTCGAACGGGATGAGACGATCTTCAGGGATGACATGATGAACGGCCTCTTGGATATGGAGTCCATCCGGGGGAACGGTTCCTCCTATCGCTGACCTGAAATTGAATCCCCGGCCGCATCGATGAGATCGAAAACCGGTTGAATGGGTACACATACCGAATTCAGCGGAAGATTGGAGTCATAGCGATGTATCTTTCTTCTGAATTCGGTATGTGTACCCGATTTAGTTAGACCTTGAAATTCGACCCGATCCATGTCATAAATGAACGAGGACATCGATCCAAAACCAAGGAGGACCCATGCCTGCCAAAATCAAAGCGAAAGCCAAAAAAGCGACCAAACCGGTCAAGAAGGCCGCCCCCAGGGCCAAAAAAGCCCCGAAGCTCGAATGCGTCGTATGCGGCTATCGCGTCGTCATCGACCAGAGCTGCGGCTGCGTCGAGGAGCACGTTCTTCTCTGCTGCGGCCGGCCGATGAATAAGATCTGAACTTACGGACGGTACGCTTCCCGGCCTCGGCTTGTCGTGGGCTCCGGCCGGCGCGCCCCTGAAAATCCGGGCTCCCGCGCCGCCGAGCGAAGGTCCTCGGGGCCGTTCGTTTTTCGCGGAAAATCGCTTCCAAAAAAGGGCGATTTGTTCTATCATACTATTACTATAAATTTGGTCGAGTTAGGACGGGACGAAAGGAATGATCATGACCGACACGCAAGGCTTTTCCCCGAACGCGCTGCGCATTTTAAAAGCCCGCTATTACATGAAGAACGAGAAGGGCGATCTTCTGGACAAGACCCCGTCCGACCTCTTCCGCCGGGTGGCGGATCACGTCGCCGGCGCCGAGCGGAACGCCGCGGACCGGCGGACTTGGACCCGGACGTTTTACGAGGTCATGATGGCCCGGGACTTCCTGCCGAACAGCCCGACGCTGACCGGCGCCGGCCGCGGCATGTGCCTCAGCGCCTGCTTCGTCCTCCCGATCGAGGATTCGATGGAGTCCATCTTCGGGACCGTCAAGAATGCCGCCCTCGTCCATAAGGAGGGCGGCGGGACGGGGTTCGATTTCAGCCGGCTGCGTCCCAAGGGGAGCTTCGTCCGGAAGACCCAGGGCGTCGCCTCCGGCCCGATCTCGTTCCTCAAGGTCATCGACGCTGCGACCGAGGCGGTGAAACAGGGCGGCACGCGGCGGGGGGCCAACATGGGCATCCTCCGGGCCGACCATCCGGACATCGAAGAGTTCATCCTGATGAAGAAGGACGGCAAGACCCTGGGAAATTTCAACATCTCGGTCGCCGCCACGGACGCCTTCATGGAGGCGGTCAAGAAGGGAACCTCTTACGTCATTCACGATCCCTACCGGAAGAAAGCCGTCGATCGGAAGGATGCCCGCAAAGTCTTCCGGATGATCATCGAATCGGCTTGGGCCATCGGCGACCCGGGCCTTATCTTCATCGACCGCATCAACAAGGACAACCCGACCCGGGAGCTGGGGACCATCGACGCGACCAATCCCTGCGGGGAGCAGCCGCTCCATGCCTATGAGTCCTGCAACCTCGGATCGATCAACGTCTCCCAATTCTTCCTCGCCGACCGGAAGGACCCGTTCGATTGGGACCGGTTCGCCAAGGTCGTCGGGACGGCCGTCCGCTTCCTTGACGACGTCATCGACGTCAACAAGTACCCCCTGCCGCAGATCGAGGCTATGTCCACGGGCAACCGCCGGATCGGCCTAGGGCTCATGGGCTGGGCGGACCTCCTGATCAAAATGAAGATCCGCTACGACGCGCCGGCCGCCCTGGCCTTCGCCGAAAAGCTGGCCTCCTTCCTGAGGACGACGGCGACGGACGAATCCCGGAAGCTGGCCCGCCTTCGCGGCAGTTTCCCGAACATCTCCCGGTCGGTCTACAAGGGGACGAAAATGCGGAACGCGACGGTCTTCACCATCGCTCCGACGGGAACGATCTCCCGGATCGCCGGCTGCTCGTCGAGCATCGAGCCGGTGTTCGCCTTCGAATTCACCTCCCGCATCATCGATTCCGAGATCAAGGATCTCCATCCCCTCTACGAGGAATGGAAGGAGCGGAATCCGGGGAAAAAGCCCCCGGACTATTTCGTTACCGCTCACGACATCGCCCCCGAAGGGCACATCCGGACTCAGGCGGTCTTCCAGAAGCATGTCGACAATTCGGTCTCCAAAACCGTCAATCTGCCCCACGGGGCCGCGCTGAAGGACGTGGAGACGGCCTACCTTCTGGCTTATGATCTGGGCGCCAAAGGGATTACGATCTACCGCGACGGCTGCCGCGACGAACAGGTCCTGACCAAGACGGCGCCGGCCGAAAAACGGATTCCCCAGGAGCGGCCGGACACCCTGACCTCCGTCACCGACAAGATCAAGACGGGCTTCGGCAACCTCTACGTGACCATCTCCTACTTCAACCAGAAACCGTTCGAAGTGTTCGCCAGCATCGGCAAGAGCGGCTACACCACGATGGCCGACGCCGAGGCGATCGGCCGCCTCGTCTCGCTGGCCCTGCGGAGCGGCGTGGATCCCAAGGAAGTCGTCACCCAGCTCAAGGGCATCGGTGGTTCGGAGCCGATCTTCACCGAGGGCGGGCTGGTGACGTCAATCCCGGACGCGATCGCCAAGGTCCTGGAACGCCATTTCGGCTCGGTCAAGAACCATTCGAAGGACCTCTTCCAGTCGATCTGCAAGATGTGCGGGGCCACCCTTCCGGACGAGAAGTGCCCGACCTGCCCGAACTGCGGTTGGAACAAGTGCTCGTGATCGGAGAGAGCGGCTTTCCCGACGAATAAATCAAAACTTTATAGGAATAGTAAAGATTATATTGGAAAAGGGGGCGCGTTTCGCTTATAATAAGGATTCCCTGAGGCTGCTGAGGGCGGCTCGGGATGCGCGAAGGAGACACCGATGAAAGAGAAGGTCGAAGCGGCTTTGAATAAGGTCCGGCCGGCCCTGATGGCGGACGGCGGCAACGTCGAGCTCGTCGACGTCGGCGCCGACGGCGTGGTCAAGGTCAAGCTCACCGGCGCCTGCGGCGGCTGCCCGATGTCCCAGCTGACGCTCAAGATGGGCATCGAACGGATCCTCAAAAAGGAAGTCCCGGAAGTCAAAGAAGTCGTTGCGCTCTAAAGGAGAGGGGACACGTCCCCGTCGTTGAAGGCATCGACCATGCGGAGAATCTATCTCGACCACATCGCCGCCACACCCCTCCACCCCGACGCGTTGGCGGCCATGCTGCCGTTCTTAAAGGAGCGCTTCGGGAATCCGCAGAGCCTCCACGGCGAGGGCCAGACGGTCCTCGAGGCCGTCGAGGGGGCCCGCGGCCAGGTGGCCCGGCTGATCGGCGCGACGGCCGCCGAGGTCATCTTTACCTCGAGCGGGTCCGAATCGAACAATCTGGCGGTCAAAGGCCTGGCCCTGGCCGGCCGGGCCAAGGGAACCCATCTCGTCCTTTCGGCCGTCGAACACCTGTCCGTTCTCAACGCGGCGAAGAGCCTCGAAAAGTTCGGCTTCCGATCGACGCTCGTCCCCGTGGACGGGGCCGGCACAGTCCGTCCGGAGTCCGTGGAGCAGGCGCTGACAAAGGAAACGGTTCTCGTCTCGGTCATGCTGGCCAATTCCGAGGTCGGCGCGATCGAGCCCGTGGCCGAGATCGCCAAGCTCTGCCGGGCCAAGAGCGTCCCCTTCCACACGGACGCCGTGGCCGCCGCCGGCAGCCTCCCCATCGACATCCAGAGGCTGGGAGTGGACGCCCTGAGCCTCGCCGGCGATCAGTTTTACGGGCCCAAAGGCGGCGCCGCGCTTTATTTGAAAAAAGGAACCCGCCTTCTGCCCCAAATCGACGGGGGGATCCAGGAAGACGGCCGTCGCGGCGGAACGGAAAATGTCGCGGCCATCGTCGGCCTGGGCAAAGCGGCCGAGATCGCCTTGGCCCGGCGGGCAGAGAGAGAGGCGAAGGCCCAGGCCCTCCGCGATCGGCTGATCGACGGTCTGACCCGAAGGGTCGACCACATTCTGCTGACCGGGCCGCGGGACGGCCGCTTGCCGCACCACGCGAGCTTCTGCGTCCAGTTCGTCGAGGGCGAGGCGATGCTTCTCAGCCTCGATATGAAGGGGATCGCGGTCTCGAGCGGTTCGGCTTGTTCGTCCAAGGCGCTCAAAGCGTCCCACGTCCTCCTGGCCATGGGGTTGGACCACGCCACCGCTCAAGGGTCCGTCGTTTTCAGCCTTCTCGAGGGCACCACGGCTGAGGATATCGACATTGTGCTCGAGTCCTTCCCGCCGATCATCGAGCGCCTGCGGAAGATGTCTCCGCTTTACACGGCCTATCTTAAGGAGAACCACCAATGATCTACTCCGATAAGGTCATGGACCATTTTGCCAATCCGCGCAACGTGGGCACCCTGCCCGATGCCGACGGGGTCGGCCAGGTCGGCAACCCCGTCTGCGGCGATATGATGGCGTTTTACATCAAGGTCAAGGACGGCCGCCTGTCCGATATCAAGTTCCAGACCTTCGGCTGCGGCGCGGCCATCGCCGTGTCGAGCATGGTCTCGGAAATGGCTTTGGGCAAAACGCTGGACGAGGCCATGGCCATCACCAACGACAAAGTGGCCGAGGAGCTCGGCGGACTGCCCAAGAACAAGATGCACTGCTCCAATCTCGGCGCGGACGCCCTCCACGAGGCCATCAAGGACTTCCGCCGCAAAAGCGCGCCCGGCGTTCGGGACGCGGCCGCGGCGGCTCCCGCCCATGTCCACGACGAACACGAGGAGATCTGCTCCTGCCCCTACTGCGAGGGACCTCTCGAGGGCCTGAAAGAGGTCTGCTCCTGCCGCCACTGCGATATCGATTTCGTCGAATGCCCGGAGTGCGGGAAATACACGAATAAGGCCGACGCCGCCTGCGCCTCCTGCGGCGCCAAGATCGCGAAATAGGGGACCATGATCGAGGACCTGAACAGGGACGAGCTCTCGGCCAGGATCCGGGAACTCAAGACGGCGCGGAACGCCGTCATCCTGGCCCATAACTATCAGATCGGCGAGGTTCAGGACATCGCCGATTTCATCGGAGATTCCCTGGAGCTGAGCCAGAAGGCGGCGGCCGCGACGGAAGACGTCATCGTTTTCTGCGGCGTCCATTTCATGGCCGAGACCGCCTCCATTCTTTCCCCCCGGAAGACCGTCCTCATCCCCGACCCGCAGGCCGGGTGTCCCATGGCCGACATGATCACGGCCGCGGAGCTCGTCGCCTGGAAGAACCGGTATCCCGGCCGGCCGGTCGTCTGCTACGTCAACACCTCGGCCGAGGTCAAGGCCGAGTGCGATATCTGCTGCACCTCGTCCAACGCGGTCCGCGTGGTCGAGAGCCTCGCGGGGGGCGAGGTCCTCTTTGCCCCGGACAAGAATCTGGCGGCATACGTCGCCCGCGGGTCGAGCAAAAAGATCATCCCCTGGGACGGCTATTGCTACGTCCACAACAACATCCTCGCCCGCGACATCCGCGAGAAGAAGAAGGCCCATCCGGACGCCGTCGTCTGGGCCCATCCCGAATGCCGGCCCGAGGTCATCGACCTGGCCGACAAAGTCCTGTCCACGGGCAAGATGGTCAAGGAGGCTCGGACGACCGAGGCCGGAGAGATCATCATCGCCACCGAATCCGGGATCATCTACCGACTGAAGAAGGACAACCCGGAGAAGGATTTCTATCCCGCCCACGACCTGGCCTTCTGCGCCAACATGAAAAAGATCACTTTGAAGAAAGTCGCTCTTGCCTTGGAACAGATGGTCCATCGCGTTCAGGTCCCTCCCGAGATCGCCGATCGGGCCCGGGGAGCGATCGAAAAGATGGTCAAATTATAGGGAGGCAAGTCATGAAAAAGATGACCGAAGAATTCCTGAAGAACGCCCTGCCGAATTTCTGAATTCGGCAGGTGTTCCCGTATGATTGGGTGATATGTCCCCATCTTAGGAGCGCTCATGAAACCTGCGAAGGACCGCGTCGTCAAGATCATCCGCATTCTGGAGAAGGAATACCCCCAAAGCCGCACCGCCCTCACATTCGAAACTCCCCTCCAAATCCTGGTGGCCACGATCCTCAGCGCCCAGTGCACCGACGAGCGGGTCAATAAGCTCACTCCGGCCCTCTTCAAGAAGTATCCGGACGCCGCCGCTTTTGCCGCGGCGGACCGGGCCGAGCTCGAGAGGGACGTCCGCCCGACGGGTTTTTTCCGGAACAAGGCCAAGAGCATCATCGGCGCCGCTTCCAAGATAGTCGGCGATTTCGGCGGGCGGGTGCCGGAGACCATGGCCGAGCTCATCACCCTGCCCGGGGTCGCCCGCAAAACGGCCAATATCGTTCTTTCCTCGGCCTACGGCAAGGCGGAAGGGATCGCGGTGGACGTCCACGTCAAGCGTCTCTCGGGCCGGCTCGGCCTGAGCCGGCAGGAAGACCCCGAAAAGATCGAGCGGGACCTGTTGACGATCGTCCCCAAGGAGGACTGGCTCGATTTCAATTACCTGCTGGTGAACCACGGCCGCCGGGTTTGCCGGGCGCGCAAGCCGAAATGCCCGGAGTGCAAACTGGCCAAGCTCTGTCCCTCCGCCTGTCTGTGATTGCCGCGGCGGTCCCGGGCGCCTCCGTCGATTGAGTCTTCCTCCGTCATCTTTTATAATGGCCGTGGGGATCCGGGTACGATCATGATCAGAGAGGCGATGCTTTACAAGGCTTTCGGCGGCGGGCGGACCGTGTGCGCCCTCTGTTCCCACCGCTGCGACATCGCGCCCGGCAAATTCGGCGTCTGCGGTGTCCGGGAAAACCGCGGCGGCCGGCTCATGACCCATGTTTACGGCGAAGTCATCGCCGCCCATGTCGATCCCATCGAAAAAAAACCTTTCTTCCATTTTTGGCCCGGATCGACGTCGTTCTCGATCGCCACGGCCGGCTGCAATTTTCGCTGTCCCTTCTGCCAGAACTGGCAGATCAGCCAGGCGGCCAAGAAAGGCCGGGCGGCCGATCGCGGCGAAGAACTTTCGCCTGAGAATATCGTCCGGATCGCCCTGGACCGGGGGTGCCGGAGCATCTCCTATACGTACACCGAACCCACGATTTTTTTCGAATATGCCTATGACACGGCCAAGCTCGCCCATGAAGCGGGCCTAGCCAACAATTTCGTGACCAACGGCTTCATGACGGCCGAGGCCCTCGAAACCATCCGGCCGTTTCTCGACGCGGCCAATGTGGATCTTAAGGCCTTCCGCGAGGAGACTTATAAAAAGGTCTGTGGGGCGCGGTTGGAGCCCGTCCTCGATTCCATCCGCCGGATGCGCCGGCTCGGTATCTGGGTCGAGGTGACGACGCTGGTCGTACCCGGGCTGAACGACGGCGACGCGGAGCTCGATGACATCGCCCGGTTTATGGCCGGCGTCGATCCCGATATGCCCTGGCATATCAGCCGGTTCCATCCGGATTTCAAGTATACCGAAGCGGGCCCGACTCCGGTCGATACGCTGCGTCGGGCGTTCGCCATCGGAAAGAGAGCGGACCTTCGCTACGTCTATATCGGCAACGTCTCGGGAGAGGGGGATATCACCTATTGTCCTCAGTGCTTCCGGCCGCTCATTCAGAGACGGGGATTCCAGGTCGAGGAGAACCGGGTTTGCGACGGAGCCTGCCCGTATTGCCATACGATCATCGCAGGAGTGTTCTGAGAGCGGGATTTTTTTCCCTCAGGCGGTTTCCCCCGCCTGGACCCTGGCGAATAGGGCGTTAAGCCGCCGCCAGGTATAGACGTGAAGAGGGATCTCGATCAGGATCGATACCAGCATAACCATCAGCCCGAGCCGAAGAAAGGTGAAAACGCACAACCAGCTCGAGATAAAATAAATTCCCAGGATCCGCCTCGTTTCGCTCTTGTCGACCGTCCAGAGCGTCTTGAGCAGAACGGGCATCACCAGGAAGAAGAGCGGCCAGGCGTTGACGAAATACCTGATGACGGGAGGGCCGAGAGCCGGGGAGAGGACGAAGATCAGACAACCGAAAAGAAGCATGGCATTGAGCGCCAGGGAACCGCGGAGCTCCTTGAACTTCGTCTTTTTCCAGAGGAAATAAAGAATGGTCGGGCCCGTGCCGAAGGCGGAGAGGAGCAGCAGGATGAGGGTGGCCGGAAGAATGAGGTTCCATTCGTAGATCCCGGCCTGTTGGATGGCCGAGAATTTCTGGACCCAGGCCGGCAGATCGAAGACAACGAGGGGCGGATGGATGTAGTCGGGCAAGACTTTGTACGTGTCCAGCCAATGTTGGAGGCCGGTCAGGTTTTCGAACAAAAAGAGCGGCACGCGGATGGCCGTGAAGAGGAACTGAGACAGCCGGTTGATATTGGTGTTCGAGCGGGTCAGCAGGGAGGTCAGGACGGCGCCCGCTCCCGTCGTCATCAGGATGGCCGCCGAAAAAAGCAACGACCGCGTCTTCTCCAGGTCCCTCTGTTTTTTCAGAAGAATGACCGCTAAAAAAGCCACGGCGATAACGACGGTCTCGTCCCGCGTCAGGCTCATCAGGAAAAGAAGAAGCACGCCGGCCAGATACCGTTTTTTCAGGATCAGGAGCCAGAAGACGGCGGAGAGGGCCAGGAAAAAAAGCGTCTGCAGATAGAGGTCATGGAACAGGACGAAGAGATAGGGGAGGAAGACGAATCCGAAGCAGACGGGAAGGCTATACGTCCGGTCCCGGTGGAGATAGGTCAGGACGATCCATAAAAAGAGGAAGAGGCTGAGAACACCAACGATCAGGAAGGCGATATCCGTCCCGGCGATCCAGCGCAGATTCCCGACGACCAAGGGATGGAACATGCGCCGGGCGTGATGAAGGAGGACGTTGTCCGGATTCCCTTCGGCCATCAGGATGTAGCTTCCCGCGTCCTGGGTGGTCTTGAAATGAGAGAAGCCCCCGATCTGGGGGAGGATGACGAGGAGAGATAGACCGACGGCGACGAGAAGAACGGACAGGCCGCCTCGCTTCACTAAAACACCTTGATCCTATGGCCTTTATATCAAAGGCCTCTTTTGAAGTCAATTGTGCTATATTATTTAGAAATGGAAAGATACAGGATATTGCCGCATACCGCCGACGGCAAGTTCCGGGCTTTCGGCGCGACCCGGGAGGAGGCCTTCGCCAACGCCGCGTTGGCCGCGGCCTCGCTCATGTGGGACTGGTGGGCGATCCGGACCGTCCAATCTCATCCGGTCGCGGTCCAAGGGCGTGATCTGGAGCAGCTTCTCTATAAGTTCCTGGAGGAGATCATCTATCTCTTTGACGCGAAGAATTTCCTTCTCGGCGGTGTCGAAGACCTGAAGATCGAAGACGGCGGAGAAAATTTCCGTTTGAGCGCCGTCTTCTGGGGGGACGAGGCGGGCGGGCGATACGAAATCTTCGGGGCCGTCAAGGCCGTCACGTATAACGAGATGAAGATCGAGCTTGGCTGCGGCGGCTGGACCATCCAGGTCGTGGTCGATATGTGAGGGACATCATGGAACTGGAGCGGATCGATGACAACACTTGGGAGATCCCGAGGCACGGCGAGATGAAGGTCCCGGCCCGGATCTTCGCCTCGCGCAAGCTGCTCGAATCGGTTCGGGGCGATTCCACGCTTGAACAGGCCGAAAACGTAGCCTGCCTCCCGGGCATTCAGCGGATGTCCTACGTCATGCCCGACGCGCATCAGGGATACGGCTTTCCGATCGGCGGAGTGGCCGCCTTCGACCTGGAGGAGGGCATCATCTCCCCGGGAGGGGTGGGATACGACATCAACTGCGGTGTCCGCCTCCTCCGGACGGACTTCACGGAGAAGGACGTCGCCGGGAAGCGCAAAGAACTCCTGGCCGAGATCTTCAAGGAGGTCCCGGCCGGGATCGGCAAGGGCGGGGTGACGAAGCTCAGCGTGGGCGTTCTCAAGGAGATCCTGGTCAAGGGCGCCCAATGGGCCGTCGAGAACGGATACGGCATGGCCGACGACCTGCGAATGACCGAGGAGGAAGGCCGGATGAAGGATGCCGACGGCAGCCGCGTTTCGCCCCGGGCGATGGAGCGCGGCATCCCCCAGCTCGGCACGCTCGGCTCCGGGAACCATTTTCTCGAGATCCAGAAGGTGGACCGGATTTTCGACCCTGAGACGGCCCACATTTTCGGCGTGGACGGCGAAGGCCAGATCCTGGTCATGATCCACTGCGGAAGCCGCGGCCTGGGCCATCAGGTGGCCTCGGACTATATCCAGTCTATGGAGGGCGCGTACGGCGTCACGGGCCTGCCCGACCGCGAGCTCATCCACGCCCCGATCCACTCGGCGATGGGGCGCGAGTACTACCGGTCGATGTGCGCTGCGGTCAACTATGCGTTTGCCAACCGGCAGATGATCGCTCACTGGGTCAGGGACGTTTTCAAGAAGGTCCTCGGGAGCTCACGGGGAATGGGCCAGATCTATGACGTCTGCCACAACGTGGCCAAGATCGAGACGCACGCCGTCGGCGGCCGGGAGAAGGAGCTCTGCGTCCACCGCAAGGGGGCCACGCGCAGCTTCGGCCCCGGCAGGAAAGAGCTCCCCGAGGCCTACAGGTCCGTCGGCCAGCCGGTGATCATCCCCGGGAGCATGGGCACGGCTTCCTATCTCCTGGCGGGGACGGTGGAGGCCGAGGCGTTGAGCTTCAGCTCGACGGCCCACGGCGCGGGCCGGATTATGTCGCGGCACGAGGCCGTTCGGCGATTCCGCGGAGAGCAGATCCGCGACGACCTGGCGAAAAAAGGGATCGAGCTCCGGTCCACGAACTGGAAGGGCGTCGCCGAGGAAGCTTCCGCTGCGTATAAGGACGTCGATGAGGTCGTCCGGGTGTCCGATGAGGTCGGCCTCGGCCGCCTCGTCGCCCGGGTCGTTCCCATCGGCGTCATGAAGGGCTGACGGAGGCGGACATGGACGGAACCAACCGCGTCGTCGTCAAACCCGGAGCGCGCGTATGGTCGGCCCCCCTCCGATTGTATCCGGCCGGGCGCTGTGCTATAAAAAAGGAAGCCGTGAAGTTCTCGGGCGGGTTTTCCCGCGGATAAAGGAGATCGGCGGACGTGAGCGGTAACATCTACGACGAACTGAAGGACCGCGGCTTCATCGCCCAAGTCTCTCATGAGGACGCCGTGCGGAAGATGCTCGGCGAAAAGAAGGTCACGTTTTATATCGGCTTCGACAGCACGGCCGCGAGCCTCCATGCCGGAAGCCTCGTGCCGATCATGGCCATGATGCACCTCCGGCGGGCGGGCCATCGGGCCATCGCCGTCGTCGGCAGCGGGACGACCATGATCGGCGACCCGAGCGGCAAGTCCGAGCTGCGCGAGATGCTGGATGAAGGAATGATCCGGGCTTACGGGAAGGCCATCCTGGCCCAGCTCGACCATTACCTCCGCTTCGACGGAAAGGACGCGCTCGCGGTCGACAACGCGGATTGGCTCCTGTCCCTGAATTATGTCTCGTTCCTTCGGGATATCGGCCGGCATTTCAGCGTCAACCGGATGCTGGCCGCCGAAGCTTATAAGCTCCGCCTCGAGAAAGGCTTATCCTTCCTCGAATTCAACTACCAGCTTCTCCAGGCCTATGACTACCTCCATCTTTTCCGGACGCACGGCTGCGCGCTCCAGATGGGCGGGGACGACCAATGGGGGAACATTCTGGCCGGCGTCGATCTCATCCGCCGTGTCGAGGGGGCCGAGGTCCAAGCCCTGACCTTCCCTCTTCTGATCACCTCCTCGGGCGCCAAGATGGGCAAGACGGCCCAGGGGACCGTGTGGCTGCATTCGGCCCTCTTCAGCCCTTACGCTTTTTACCAGTCCTGGGTCAACTGCGACGACCGCGACATCGGCCGCTTTCTCCGCCTCTACACGTTCCTCCCTCTGGATGAGATCCGCCGCTTGGAAGGCCTCAGGAACGACGAGATCAACGCGGCGAAACGGATCCTAGCTTTCGAGGCGACGAAGCTGACCCACGGCGAAGAGGCGGCCCGGGAAGCGCAGGCGGCCTCCGCGGCGGCCTTCGGCGGGGACGGCGAAAAAGACATCGCGGCCCTTCCCACGACGACGGTCCCGCGCGCGCGGCTGGAGGCCGGGATCGGCCCGGCCGAACTGTTCACAGATGTCGGTCTGACGCCGTCGCGGGGCGAGGCGAAGCGGTTGATCAAACAGGGCGGGCTCTACGTCAACGACGAACGGCTCGACAGCCTTGAGCGGCTGATAACGATCAAGGATGTCGGCCCGGACGGGATAATGCTCAAAGCCGGGAAGAAAAAGATCCACCGGATCGTCGCCCGCTGATCGGCCCCTCCCGGCCCCGCCGTTCATTCCCGGATGAGGACGCGGCGGTCTTGGACCTCGATCTTGCCCTCGAAATACAACCGCACCGCCTCGGGGTAGATCTTGTGCTCTTCGACGAGAATGCGGGCGCTGAGGGTTTCCTCCGTGTCGTCCCGCAGAACGGGCACGGCGGCCTGGAGGATGATCGGGCCCATGTCGACCTCCGCCGCCACGAAATGGACGGTGCAGCCCGAGAATCGGACGCCCCAGTCGATCGCCTTTTGCTGGACGTGAAGCCCGGGGAACGACGGCAAGAGGGCGGGATGAATGTTCATGATCCGGTTCTTGAAGGCGGCGCAGAAGAGCGGGGTCAGGACCTTCATATACCCGGCGAGACAGATGAGGTCGACCCCCCGTTTGCGGGCTTCGCGGATGATCTCTCTGTCGTATTCTTCCTTGTCGGGATAGAGCTTGGCGTTGAGGAAGAGAGCCTCGAGCCCGCGCTCCCGGGCTATCCTGAGGCCGGGGGCATCCTCCTTGTTGCTGAAGACGAGGGCGATCTCCGCGTCGACTTCGCCGTCCCGGACGGCATCGTGGATCTTCATGAAGTTCGAGCCGCGGCCCGAAAGCAGGACCATGATCCGGCCGTGCTTTTTGGGACTGACGAAGATCTCATCGGCCATGGCTCCCTCCTTTGGCCCAAGCGCCTATGAGCGCGCCGCGCATTCTGCCGCGGGGCGATCCGCGATGAAGATCGGATCTATCGCTGGAACATGAAATGCCGAGGGATCGCCTCTTTCCATGTTTCAAAGGCCGTCTTGACGGGGACCGTCAAGACATCCCTGCCTTTATGGCGGATGCGGAGGACGTCCCCGCCGACTTTCCCGACGACCCGGGCTTTAATGCCGTTCAGCCTGGCCAAGTGGAGAAGCCCCTCCACGTTCGAAGGCGTCAAGGTCGCTAAAATGCGGGATTGAGCCTCTCCGAAGAGAAGCGCATCCATCCGGATGTCGTCGTCCAGGTCGAGCTCGCAGCCGAGCCTGTCGTCGCCGAAAAATCCGCTCTCGGCGGCGCAGACGGCCAGCCCGCCTTCGGACAGGTCGTGCGCGGATCGGAGGAGGCCGGCTTCGGCGGCGGCGAGGCAGGTCTCCTGGACCGCTTTTTCCCCGGCCAGATCGATCGCCGGAGGCCGGCCGCCTTCATCCTTGAAATGGACCTTGAGATACTCCGAGCCCGTCAGCTCCGCCGTGTTCTCGCCGAGGAGGACCACCGTATCGCCGGCGCTCTTGAATCCCGGCGTCACGACCTTGTCGATGTTCTTCAGGAGCCCGACGATGCCGAGTACGGGGGTCGGATGGATCGAGGCGCCTTCGGTGTCGTTGTAGAAGCTGACATTCCCGCCCGTGACCGGAATCCCGAAGGCACGGCAGGCCTCGGACATGCCCTCGACGACCTCCTTGAACTGCCGCATGACCTCGGGTTTTTCGGGATTGCCGAAGTTCAGGCAGTTCGTCACGCCGACCGGACGCGCGCCGACACAGGCCAGGTTCCGGCAGGCTTCGGCCACGGCGATCAGGCCGCCCGAGCGCGGATCGAGCCGGGCGTAAAGCGAATTGCCGTCCAGAGTGACGGCCAGGGCTTTTTTTGAGTCCTTGATCCGCAGGACGGCGGCGTCCGCGCCGGGGAGGAGCATCGTGTTCGTCTGGACCATGTGGTCGTACTGGCGGAAGACCCATTCCTTATCGGCGATGGTAGGCGACGCCAAAAGCTCGAGAAGCAGGCCGCCGCAGTCCTTGGGGAGGGGAGGGGTCAGATGGACGGCCGGAGCCGGTTCTGCCGCCGGAGCGACCGGCCGCTGATAAATGGGGCACAGATCGACCACGGCCGACACCGGCACGTCGACCACGAGCTCGCCGTGAAAGCGGACCTTCATCCGGCCGCCGTCGATGACCCGGCCGATCTCGACCGCGTCCAGGTCCCACTTGGCGAAGACCTCGCGGACGGCCTTGACCTTTTCGGGAAGGGCGACGATGAGCATGCGCTCCTGCGATTCCGAAAGGAGGATCTCGTAGGGCGTCATGCCCTCCTCGCGCTGCGGCACTTTGTCGAGATCGATCTCCAGGCCCGTGCCCGATTTGGCCGGCATCTCCGCCGTCGAGCAGGTCAGCCCGGCCGCCCCCATGTCCTGGATGCCGACGATCAGGTCTTTGTCCATCACCTCGAGGCAGGCCTCGAGCAGAAGCTTTTCTTTGAACGGGTCGCCGACCTGGACGTTCGGCCGCTTGTGCTCGGTCTCCTTGCCGAACTCCGCCGAGGCCATGGTCGCGCCGTGGATGCCGTCGCGGCCCGTCTTCGAGCCGACGTACAGGACGGCGTTGCCGGCGCCGCCGGTCTTGGCGTAAAAGACCTTGTCCTTTTCGGCCAGGCCCAGGCAGAAGACGTTGACCAGCGGGTTCAGCGCGTAACAGTCGTCGAAATAGACCTCGCCTCCGACGGTTGGAACGCCGATCGAGTTGCCGTAGGACGAGATCCCCGAAATGACGCCGTCCATGATGGCCCGGTTCTTCGGCGACGTCAGCGGTCCGAACCGGAGCGAATCGAGGATGGCGATGGGCCGGGCGCCCATGGTGAAGATATCGCGCAGGATCCCGCCGACGCCCGTGGCCGCGCCTTGAAAGGGTTCGATGAACGAGGGGTGGTTGTGCGATTCGATCTTGAAGACGATGACCTGCCCGTCGCCGATGTCGATGATGCCGGCGTTCTCGCCCGGTCCCTGGACGACGTTCGTCCCCTTTGTCGGCAGCTGTTTGAGATAGAACTTCGAGCTCTTATAACTGCAGTGCTCAGACCACATCGCCGAGAAGACGCCGAGCTCGGTCAGGTTCGGCTCGCGGCCGATGAGCCGGACGATGAGTTCGTACTCGCCGCGCGTCAGATTGTGGTTATCGATGACGTTCTGGTCGATCATGGCCCTTCCATTCAGAACCGCGAAATCAGGGATTCGAAGATCACCCGGCCGTCCGCGCTGCCGAGCAGCGTCTCCGAGGCGCGCTCCGGATGGGGCATCATCCCCATCACGTTGCCCATTCTGTTCGTCAGCCCGGCGATGCCGTGGAGCGAACCGTTGACGTTGGCCTCCTCGGTCAAGCGGCCTTCCGCGTCCGCGTAGCGGAAGACGACCTGGCCGTTCGCCTCGATCTCCTCGAGCATTTCGGGCGGGGCGAAATAGTTGCCGTCGAAGTGGGCGATGGGGATCCGCAGGACCTGCCCCGTCCGCCCTTTATGGGTGAAGCGCGTCCGGGCGTTTTCCAGCCGGATGGAGACGAACCGGCAGAGGAACTTGAGGTGCTGATTGCGGAGCATGGCCCCCGGGAGCAGGCCCAGTTCGAGCAGGACCTGGAATCCGTTGCAGATCCCCAAGACGAGGCCGCCCTTGGCGGCGAACTCGCGAACTTCCTGCATGAGAGGCGAGAAGCGGGCGATGGCGCCCGAGCGCAGGTAATCGCCATAGGAGAATCCGCCGGGCAGGACGACGCAATCGACATCCTTTAGACTGTGGTCCTTGTGCCACAGCCAAACCGTCGGCTGTTTCATGACGTCATGAAAGGCGTAGAACGTGTCAAAATCGCAGTTGGATCCGGGAAAGGCGACGACTCCGAACTTCACGGCGGCTATTCCTCGATGATCTGCCAGGCGAATTTTTCGATGATGGGATTGGCCAGGACCTTGTCCGAGATCTCCGGGACGATCTTCTCAGCCTCCGCTCTCGACACCCCGGCGAGATCGATCTCGAAGACCTTGCCTTGCCGGACGTCGCGGATGGCGTCGTAGCCCAAGGTATGCAGGGCGTTTTTCACCGTCTGGCCTTGGGGATCGAGGACGCTGTCCTTGAAGGAGACGAGGATTCTAACTTTCATGGCCGAGGACCCTTTCGAATATGTAATCGATCTTTTCGAGATAAGGCTGGAGGGAGAAACAGGCCTCGATCTCCGCGGGGGAGAGCGTTTTGCGGATATCCGGGTCGGCCAGGACCAAAGTCTTGAAATCGAGCGCTTCGTCCCAGGCCTTGAGGCTGTTCTTCTGGACGAGGGGATAGGCTTCGTCGCGAAGGACGCCATTCCGGGTCAAGGCCAGGAGGACCCGTTGGGAGAAGATCAGGCCGCGCGTGGCCCGGATGTTGCGCTTCATGGCCTCCGGATGAACCCGCCAGTTCCCGATGATATCGATGGACTCGGTCAGCATAAAGTCGGTCAGGGTGAAGGAATCCGGGATGATGACCCGCTCGGCCGAGGAGTGGGAGATGTCCCGCTCGTGCCAGAGGGGGATGTTCTCGAAGGCGACCTGGAGATGGCCGCGGACGAGACGGGCCAGTCCGGAGATCCTCTCGCAGCGGACCGGGTTCTTCTTGTGGGGCATGGAGGACGAGCCTTTCTGGCCCTTCGTGAACGGCTCTTCGAGTTCAAGGACCTCGCTCCGCTGGAGGTGCCGGATCTCGACGGCGAATTTTTCGAGCGTCGAGGCGACGAGGGCCAGCACGCTCAAGACTTCGGCGTGGCGGTCGCGCTGGAGGACCTGGGTCGATACGGGCGCGGGCCGCAGTCCCAGCTTTTTCAGCGCCGCGACTTCGACCCGGGGATCCAAATGGATATACGTCCCGACCGAGCCGGAGATGCGGCCGACGCTGATGACGTCGATGGCCCGGTCGACCCGGTTGATATGGCGCCCGATCTCCGCGTACCAGACGAGCACTTTGAATCCGAAGGTGACCGGTTCGGCGTGGATGCCGTGGGTCCGTCCCATGCAGATCGTTTTTTTGTGTTTAAGCGCTTCCCGGCGGATGACCTTCTTGAGGTCAACCAGCCGCTTGCGGATCTTTTCCAGCGACTCGCGAATGAGAAGGGACAGGGCCGTGTCCACCACGTCGTAAGAGGTCAGGCCGAGATGGATGAAACGGCTGTCCTCGCCCACTTTTTCCGCGACGGAGGAGAGAAAGGCGATGATGTCGTGCTTGACGACCTTCTCGATCTCCTCGATCCGCTTGACCTCGAAACCGGCCTTGTCCTTGATGCGCCTCAAGGCCGGGGCCGGGATCTTGCCCAGCTTCGTCCAGGCCTCGCAGACGGCGATCTCGACGTCGAGCCAGCGGCGGTATTTGTTGTCCTCGGTCCAGACGGCGCCCATTTCGGGATTGGTATAGCGTTCGATCATGGGGGGAGCTGATCCTTTTAATTATTCAATGCGTAGGCCAAATCATATCAACATTCCGAAGGACGGTCAACCCCAAAAGCGGCCGACCGGCGAACGTTTTTTCGCGGCGTCCGCGAGGCGGGACCTGCCGCGGAGGGCGAACCTCGTCTCCGGCGCCGCCGGCGAAGGGGGATCCCCTTTTCCGTCCAACCGGAAGGATTTCGGCCGTCTTTTCGTCAAAAAATGTGGGGGACGGCCCCAAGGAATTGATATAATCCCTGTCTAATACTATGAATGAGAACATGCAGGACGCGGCGGACGACGGACTCGTTGAACGAGCGAAATCGGGCCAGATGGAGGCCTATGTCGAGCTCGTTCGGCGCATCCAGGAGAAGATCTATCATACGATCTTCGGGATGACGCGCAACCATGAGGACGCCGACGACCTGACCCAGGAAACTTTCATGTACGCCTATAAGGCCCTCGACAGCTTCAAACTGAAGTCGAGCTTCTATACCTGGGCTTATAGGATCGCCGTGAACCTGACCCTGAACCACCTGAAGAAAAAAGGCCGGGAAAAGGGCCGGGAGGACTTCGAGGACAGCGCGGCGGTGTTCGACAGGACGGAGTACGCGGCCCTGTCGCCCGAAGGCGATTCGCTTAAAAAAGAGCTCAAGGAGAAGCTCGAGGAGGCGATCGAGAAACTTCCTCCGGCCTACAAGGCCGCCTTCAACCTGGTCGTGCTCCAGGGGATGTCCCACGCCGAGGCGGCGAAACTCCTCGGCTGTACGGAGAGCACGGTGTCCTGGAGGATGCATAAGGCCCGGAAGATGCTCCAAGCCCGGCTCCAGCCGTATTTGAGCGAGGTGTGAAATGAGATGTCGTAAGTCTGAAAAATGGATCTCGGACGGAATCGACGGAAACCTGGCCGTCCGGAAGCGGCGGAAATTGGACGCTCATATGGAGGCGTGCGGCTCTTGCCGGGCCTACAGACTCCGTCTGGAAAAGATCCAGGGTGAAGCCAGGCGCCTGCCCGGGCCGGCCCTCTCTCCCGGGTACTGGCAGGATTCGATCGCCCGGCTTCAAGCGAACCTCGCCAGGACCGGCCCGGCCGAGCAAAAGGAGTTCAAGCTCCGGCCGCGGCAGGCGCCGGCGTTCTCCCCCGGTCCGCGCTGGGCGTGGGCCGGAGCCGCCTCGGTCCTGGCCGTCGGATTAGGCCTTTATTTCATGCTTTTCCAGGGCCGGGGCTTTTTAGAGACATCCCCTCTGGCCTTCAGGGACCAGGTCAACAGTCTGTACGAGATGATCGGCGACAATTCGGACCTCGAAGCGGAATTCAACTCTTTGATCCGTGCTTCGATCCTGGAAGAGGCCGGAGAAGCCGGCGCCGAGGTCAAGCATCTGCTCTACGGGAATTCGCTCTTCCTGGACAGCTTGTCCGACGAAGAGGTCCAGATCCTGGATGCTGAGATCAGTAAAGTCTTGAAGATTTAGGAGGGGAATGATGAAGACCAAACATGTCAGTTTAGCCTTGGCGTTCCTTGTGTTGCTGAGCGGGGTGGCCTTCGGTCAGGGCCAGGGTCAAGGCCAAGGCGGCGGGCAGAACCGGCAAAGAGTGCGAGAGAACCTAGCCACGTTGAGGCTGCTTCGCCTGACCCAGGCTTTGGACCTGACCGAGGAGCAGGCGGCCAAGTTCTTTCCCACGATCAACCGGATCGAGAAGGATAAAATAAAGATCCAACGGGATATGACCGCCGACATCCAGAAGCTGCGCCAGCTCGTCGCGGAGCCGGCCCCGAACGAGGCCGAGATCGGCGTCAGGATCAAGAGCATCAAAGACGCTCAGAGGCTCGCCCGGCAGAAGGACGATGAGCTCGAGTCCCACCTCGAATCCAGCTTGACCACGGTCCAAAAAGCCAAATATGTCCTTTTCCAGATCGAGTTCTACCGGATGCTCGAACAGAGCCTGGAACGGGGGCGGATGATGCGCAACAACTCGCCGCTCGCGCCGATCAAAAAATAAGCACCGGAATATTCATTTCTATTTAAGGAAAAACGGGGCTTTTTTTCAATAAAGAGGGGATTCTCCAAAATAGTCTTGGGGTTCTGGCCGGTTGGCACGTTTTTTTTCAACTAATCTCTTGACAACTATTTCAGCTTTTATTAATATATTGCTCGCTTCTTCATATTTTTTTGTCTCCAAGAGCTGTTACACAATTTTAAGATTTTCGGGCCGTAGAGAAAAAGCTTCTGATATATAGACTTTTCTCTAAGCTTCTCTTCCTGGAGGGATGTCTTTTTTTTATTTTGAAGGCGGATAGAGCGCCAGCGTAGCTCAGTTGGTAGAGCGGCTGATTTGTAATCAGCGGGTCGGGGGTTCAAATCCTCTCGCTGGCTGAAGCG
>JAPKZI010000056.1 GCA_026393865.1 Candidatus Aminicenantota bacterium | reverse complement strand
TGGTGCGCTGAACACGGCTTTGAGCGCGTTTCGGTGTGGGGCTTCAAGCGCGGCACCGTCCCGCGCTACTCCTCGGTCACCAGAGACGGCTACATAGGGATCGGCCCCGGTGCCGGATCGCATCTATCTGACGGATTCGTGCTTAATACATTCGATTTCAATAGTTGGGTCCAGGCAACGTGCGACGGGCGCACAGCGATCGCTCTGCGCATGCCATTCGCTGGCGAGATGTCTGGCTGGTGGTGGCTGTACTGGCGCTTTTACGACACGCGCATTCCACTGGACGACCTCGATGTGGCTCTTGGTAACGACGCCCACAAGGCCCGCCAGTGGCTGAGAGTCGTAGAACAGGCCGGGTTCGCGGTTCACAACGGCAGGCATCTCGAACTCACTGAGTCGGGCGCATTCTGGCTTCATCTTGCGCAGAACTACTTCGCACTGAATTATGTGAACACGTTGTGGACCCAAGCACGTCAGGAACCGTGGCCACCGGCAGTGGCGATCTGAACCAACGCGCGGGCTAACACCGGCTCCAGCGGACAGCGGCTCCGCCGCTCGCGCGCAGGCGTGAATTGCCAGAAGTGGCGCGATAATCGAGAAGGAGTCTCGCCAGTCCCGCCGCTGCCGCTGAGCTTTACCCGGGGGTCCACTTCCGCCGTACTCGCCCGTGGATACAAGCCACGGGCGAGTGGCGAGCCGAAGGCTCGTCCCTTGACCAAATCGCCCTTGTGACAGAAACGTGCTTTTTCCTCGCCCCGAGCTCTTCGAGCGGATTCCCGAGGTCGGGGATCTCGACAGGCCGAAGCTCGTCTTCTTCTTCGACGAGGCCCATTTGTTATTCGCCGACGCGCCCGACGTCCTGCTCCAGAAGATCGAGCAGATCGTCCGGCTGATCCGGTCCAAGGGCGTCGGCGTCTTTTTCGTGACCCAGAACCCTCTCGACATCCCGGACACCGTCCTCGGCCAGCTGGGCAATCGTATCCAGCACGCCCTGCGCGCGTTCACCCCGCGCGACCAGAAGGCCGTCCGGGCCGCGGCCACGACCCTCCGGGCCAATCCGAAGATCAACGTCGAAAAGGTCATCGGCGAGCTGGCGGTGGGCGAAGCGCTCGTTTCGTTCCTGGACGAGAAGGGCCAGCCGGGGATCGTGGAGCGGGCCTTCATCTGCCCGCCGAAGAGCCAGATCGGCCCCATCACGGCCGACGTCCGCAGACAGATCATCAGCCGCTCGGTCATTTACGGCCATTATGAGAGGGTAGTCGACCGCGATTCGGCGTATGAGATCCTGAAGTCCCGCGCGGACAAACTCACCCAACAACCCCAAGCGCCTCAACCTTCGTATCCCCAAGGCTATCCTCAGCAGCGGCCGTCCTATCCTGAAAGCTATCCTCCGCCATCCCAAGGCAGGATCCCGCTTCCTCAGGAGCCGCGCGCGCCGCGGCCCGTGGGCCGGCCTCGGGACACTCTGCTCGAGGCGATGGCCAAGAGCGCCGTCCGCTCGATCGGGAGCTCGGTGGGCCGCCAGGTCATGCGCGGCATCATGGGCTCGATCCTCGGCGGCGGTCGGCGTTAATCGGGTCGATCGCCCTCGGGCGGAACCGGGCGGGCGTAGGGATCGCCCTCGAGTCCCTTCCTTTTCTTTATACTCCCCGTCTTTCTCATGAGAAAAATCGGGCTCCCGTTCGTTATCACATGGGACCGGGTCATCATCACTCATGCAGGATCAAGACTCCTATCTGATCGGGATATCGCCGGCGGTCGACCTCGTCCGGACCATGGTCGCCAAGGTCAAAGACCTGGACGCGCCCGTTCTGATCACGGGAGAGAGCGGGACGGGCAAGGAGCTTATCGCCCGGGCCATCCATGAGACGGGGGCCCGCCGGGGCGGCCCGTTCGTCGCGGTGAACTGCGGGGCCATTCCCGACCAGCTCCTGGAGAGCGAACTGTTCGGGTACGCCAGGGGAGCGTTCACCGGGGCCGTCCGGGATAAGGCCGGGCTCATCGAGGAGGCCGGCGGCGGGACCTTTTTTCTGGACGAGGTCGGGGACCTTTCCTTCCCGCTCCAAGCCAAGCTCCTCCGCCTGATCCAGGAGCGAGAGGTGAGGAGGGTCGGGGAGAACCGCGTCCGGTCGGTCGCCGCCCGTTTCATCAGCGCCACGAACAAGAACCTGGACCGGGAGATCGAACAGGGAAATTTTCGGGAAGACCTTTATTATCGGCTGCGCATCATCGCCATCGAGATCCCGCCGCTCCGCGAGCGAAGGGACGACCTCCTCCTGCTCCTTGAGCACTTTACCGGAAAATTCGGCCGGGAACTGAAGAAGGAGCGGGTTCGCTTTACGCCGCGCGCCCTTGAGGTCCTGACCTGCTATTCCTGGCCCGGAAACGTCCGCGAACTCCAGAACGAGGTCCAGCGCTGCTTGATCCTGTGCGGCGCGGACATCGAAATCCGTGAGGAACATCTGTCTGCGAAGATCAATCCGCAACCGGAGCCGGCCAAAGGGGAGGATTTCAGCTTCTCCAAGGCCAAGTCGGAGTTCATTCGGAGGTTCATGAACCAAGCCCTCCAGCGCTGCAATTACAACAAGGCCCGGACGGCGGAGGAGATCGGCCTCTCTCGCCGTGGCCCCCATCCCGTTTTGCTTTGACCGATTCTTTATGCTACATTGAAAATCATGAGCGAGGAAAAAGGCAAGGTCGTGGCCGTGACCTGTCCCTGCTGCCACTCCCTTCTTTGGGTGGAGGCCTCGACGGGCAGCCTGGTCAAGTCCGAAAAGGCGGCGAAGAAGAAAGAATCGCTCGACGACCTTCTCCTCAAGGAGAAAAAGAAGAAGGACGGCTTCGCCACGAAATTCGAGGAAACGGCCGAACTCGAGAAAAAAAAGTTCGAGACGGCCAAAGAGAAGTTCGCGAAGGCCTTCGAGAAACTGGACGACGAATAACGGGGATTTCCGAACGTACGACAAATGTCCAGGCCATCGCGGATAGAGGCCGAATTCTTTACGGAACTTTTTTCTTGATTTCAAAAAGATTGTCGGCATAATCGCTGATAAATGTCAGCTCGGAGTCTCCTTTGCGAATTTGGAGAATTTGGACGTCCAAGCGGCGGCATTTTTGAAGAAACGACGGCAGATCGTCGACTTCCAGGCAAACGTGCTGGATGGGCCTTTGGCTGCTTTTATAGGCGCCGGAAATGAATATTTCGAAATGGGCCTGATCGTTTAGGAAATTGATGACTTTTAAATCGGAATTCACATCGAAGAGGGCTTGAGATAATGCCGCCGGCAGCGTTTTAGGCTCCGCCTTTTTCAACCCCAGCAACTCCCCGAAGAATTTATCCGCATTCTTTTCCGAACCAGAAACCAAACCGACATGCTTTACATTCATTCAGCCCTCCGGCCCGAAATAAAAAGCGATTCCTCGATTTTCAATCCTCGTTGGGTCTGATAATGATTTTCATGGATTCTTTGCCCTCGATCACGAGTTGAAAACCTTTGCCGATATCTTTTAAGGGCAGCCGGTGCGTAATCATGTCCTCCACTTCAATCGTTCCTATTTTTAAAAGCTCCAGGGCCTCCGCGATATCCGGAGGTCCGCAGTAATAGGACGTGAGAATTTTGATTTCTTTAGTCCAAAAATCGTTGATGGGAACAGTCACTTGCTTCTCAGGTCCAGGAACGGCAAAAAATACGATGGAACCGCCCTTCTCCACACATTTCCAGGCCTGATCTACCGCGGAAAGAGCCGAGGTGCAGATAACCACCACGTCCGCCTTCTTGCCGTGTTCAGCCGTCAAATGCTCTAGAATATTATCCGCCGCATCCAGGGAGATGTCCGCGCCGACCTTTTTGGCGAATTGTAATCTCGATCCGTTCACATCCGTGGCCATGATCTTGCAGTTTTTTGTTTTGGCCAGCTTGATATGAAGGATTCCGGACATCCCGCACCCCAAGACCAAGATCGTTTGGCCTTCCTTTATTCCCGCCAGGTTCTGAGCTCTGACTACGCACGCCAGCGGCTCGATGAAGGTGCTTTGATCATAGGTGATATTGTCCGGCAGCCGGTAGGTCCCTTTTATGACCAGAATCTCCGGGACGAGAATATATTCGGCAAAACCGCCCGGCAGCCGTTCTTTGACATTGGGACAGACCGGATAGTGCCCGCGCCGGCAGAAATCGCATTTCATGCAGGGCACTTTGGGGGCGATAAAAACCCTGTCTCCAGCCTGGTATTGAGTTACGGATTCCCCGGCTTCAACGACCTCCGCGCCGATTTCGTGCCCCTGGACGAGCGGCGCCCTGGGAAGCCTGTACCACTCAACGACATCGCTTCCGCATATTCCACAGGAGTGAATTTTGACGAGCATTTCTTTCGGGCCGGGCTTTGGCGTGGGGACTTCTTCGATCCTGATATCTTGGTTGTTGCGCCAAATGGAAACCTTCATTTTTTCAGCGATGGGGGGGCCAAAGTGGCTTCTCCCGTTTATACGCCCTCCGGCTTATTTTTGGTTTTTTAAAGTCTGATAAAGGTTAAAAGCCTTCGCCGGCGATTCTTTTCGATGAACCACGGCCCGCACGGCTTGGATCATGGCTATGGGGGCCTCCGATTGAAAGATATTCCGGCCCATATCGACTCCCGCGGCGCCTTCTTGAACCGCCCGGTAGGCCATAGTCAAGGCGTCCATTTCCGGGATCTTTTTGCCTCCGGCCACGACAATGGGCACCGGGCAGGCCGCGCATACGGTCTCAAATCCTTCCTCAACATAATATGTCTTGATGTAATGGGCCCCCAGCTCGGCACATATCCTGGTGGCCAGCCTGAAGTAACGGGCGTCGCGGACCATGTCCTTCCCAACGGCCGTCACGGCCAGCGTCGGAATGCCGTAACGGGTGCCGAGATCGACCATTCTGGTCATGTTGATGATCGACTCGCGCTCATGTTCGCCGCCGATAAAGACTTGCACGGCCATGGCGCAAACATTCAGACGAATGGAATCCTCAATATCGACGGCTATGTCCTCATTGGACAGATCCTTGAGTATGCTGGTCCCGCCGGAAACCCTGAGGACGATCGCTTTTAACGTGGACGGCGGAACGAGACTCCGGAGTATTCCCCTCGTCAGCATAAGGCAGTCCGCATAGGGCACTAAAGGAAGAATGGTGAGATCGATTCGCTCCAACCCCGTGGTGGGTCCTTGGAAGTAGCCATGATCGATCGCCAGCATGACTGTCCGACCGGTCTCGGGAGCGAAGATCCGGGAAAGCCTGTTTTTGATTCCCCAATCCAGGGCCTCGGATCCCTTTAGAAAAAATTTCTCCGTTTTTTGGGGGATGTCGGCAAAATATTTTTTGGCTTCCTTGATTTCGTCCGCGTCAGGCATTTTCTTCTCCTTGTCCACAAAAATATCACACTCTAAAAAATCGGTCAAGGGTCGGAGCTCTTTGGATTGTCAGCCGCCGAATCGTCAGCTTCCGGCCTGGGTCTCGTCCTCCCGGATCTTGGGGGCCATGGTGAATTTCGTGGCCCCGTAAAGCCCAAGAATGAAGATCGCCGCGTAGTTGCCGATGGCCCAGGGGAGATAAGCGAAGACCTGGACGCCCAGCGCTCCGGTGATATAGACCCCGGCCATGCTCCAGGGGATGAGCGGCACCATGATGCCGCCGCATTCGTCGATGATCCGCGACAGGTTCTTGGCCGCCAGGCCTTTCTTCTTATACGCCGGCGAGAGCAGTTCGCCCGGGAGGATCACGGCGAGGTAGGAACTGCCGGTGACCAGCGCCGTCACGAGGCACGAGCCGATGGTCACGGCGACGAGGTTCCAGACCTTGTCGGCCGCCTTCATCACCCGTTCGAGGATGATCCCCAGCAGTCCCGTTTTCTGCATGATGCCGCCGAAGCTGAAGGCGGTGAAGGCGACGAGCTGCGTCTCCATCATGCTCATCAGCCCGCCGCGCGTCAGGAGCCTGTCTACGGCCTCGACGCCGGTATGGGCGGGATAGCCCGTGTTCACGGCCTGGGCGATCTGGACGAGCGACTCCTTCTGGAAGATGACGGCCAGGCCGGCCGCGACGAGCGAGGACACGAGCATGCCGGGGATCGTCGGCCGCTTGGTGAAGGCCAGGTAGAAGACGATCAGCATGGGCAGAAGAAGCAGGATGTTGAACCGGAAGTTCTTTTTGAGCGTGTCCATGATGAGGGTCATGGTCGCGGATTCCGCCGATCCGGTCTGATACTTCAAGCCGACGAAGAAATAGACGATCAGGCTGAGCAGCCAGCCGGGGACGGCCGACCACATCATGTGCTTGATGTGATCGAAGAGGTTGGCCCCGGCCGTGACCGCGGCCAAGTTCGGGATGTCGGAAAAAGGGGACATTTTATCGCCGAAATAGGCCCCGCAGACGATCGCCCCGGCGGCCATTCCCAGCGGGATGTTGAGCCCCATGGCGATCCCGATGAAGGCCACGCCGACGGTCCCGACCGTGCCCCAGGATGTCCCTGTAGCCAGGGCGGTGATACTGCAGACGAGACAGGCCGTCACCAGGAAGAACTTCGGCGAGATGAGCTTCAGCCCGTAATAGACGATCATGGGAATCGTGCCGCTGGCCATCCAAGAGCCGATGAGCACACCCACGGTCAGCATGATCAGGATGGCGGGCATGGCCTTGTGGATGCTGTCCACGATCCCCCGCTCCATGTCCTTCCAGCTGAACTTCAGGATGACTCCCAGGCATCCGGTCAGGAAGGCGGCGCAGACCAGAAGCACTTGGGGCTTGATCTTGTAAACGCCGTAGCCGACTCCGAGGAGCAGGCCCATGGCGATGAGGGGCAGGAGGGCGACGGCCAGGGAAGGTTTTTTAGGGGATGAGGGATTCCGTGTCTCGTTCGAGCTAGCCATGAGAGGACCTCCTTCCCGGTGTGCCGACGATAAAATTATCATGACCGGAGCGCATTTACAAGAACGTCCGGAATGAATAGAATGAAAATCAAGAACCGATGCCTACGTTCGAGGATGAATTCCGGCGCTACTTCCCGATCGCCCGAATCATGAGCCGGTTCTCGCTTCTAGGTAAAAAACTCGTCGTGCGCGGGACGGAGAACTTTGTCCGGGACGGCCCGTCCATCATCGTCGGCAACCACTGCGGGAGTTTCAAGGACGTGGCTGTGATCTCCCTGACCGCGCCCCGGCCGTTCTTTTTCACGGCCAATAAGATGATCTTTAACCGGGAGGAACTCAGCTTTCTCGTCCGGAAGCACCTCAAGCGTCACCTGGGGCGCGGCGGTCTCCTCCTCAATTTTCTGCTCAACCCCCTGTATCGCCTGTTCATCCGATTCGTGTCCTCCAATGTGGCTAAGGTCGGGACCATTCCCGTCGATCTGTACAACCATGGGAAAAGACAGGCCGTGGAACGCTGCCAGGATTATCTCAAAGCCGGGCGAATCATCGTCGCCCTTCAGGGGCGGGGCCGGGTTGTTCCCGAAGATCCCAATCCTTACGTCAAAAGCTTCGGCCGCGGGATGTCGATCGTCGCCTATAACGTATACGAGCGATTCGGAATGAGCGTCCCCGTGACCCCTCTGGCCATCTATGGGACCCAGCTTCCCTTTCTCATTCCGGGCAAGCTCCTGGTGAACGTCGGGAAACCGATGTTCATGGCCGACCATCTCGGAGGCGGATTCGAGACCTCCGTCGAACGTTTCAAGGCCGCCATGGAATCGGCCGTCAACCAGCTCTTCCTGGAGCTCATCCGGGCTTAAGGAGTCATCCGTCATGAAGACAAAGTCCATCGTCCTGGCCTTGGTCCTGTCCGCGCTGGTCGCCTGCGGCGGAGCGGGAAAGGCGCCCGTGATCTATTTCGCCAAGGATGCTTCGGCGCTCGAGCGGTTCGGGGCGGCCGAGTTGAGACGATATGTCTATCTTTGTACCGGTGAACTCGCCTCCTTCGCTCCGATCAGCTCTCTGGAGGACGTGAAACGGGCCGGGATCATCCTTTCGTTCAAAGGAGGGATCCTTCTGGACGCGGCGGCGAAAGACACCGACATCGAAAACGTCGCGCCGGACAAGTTCCCCAAGCTCTATCCCGAAGAATATTGGCTGCGGACGCTGAAGCGAAAAACGGGCGAGACGAAGTATCTTTTGATCTCCTACGGCGAGGGGGCCGCGGTTCTTTACGGCGTCTACGCTTTCGCCGAAAAGCTCGGGGTCCGTTTCTATCTGGACGGCGACGTCGTCCCCGAGGACAGGACCGAGTTCAGGATTCCGGACATCGACGAAACGTCGCGGCCGCTCTTCAAGCTGCGGGGCATCCAGCCGTTCCACGACTTCGCCGAAGGACCGGATTGGTGGAACGAGGACACATACAAGGCCATCCTCGGCCAACTGCCCAAACTGCGGATGAACTTCTTCGGACTCCATACCTACCCGGAAAAAAATCCCAACGCGGAGCCCACGGTCTGGATCGGCCGCCCCGGCGATTTCGACACGGCCGGCCGGGTGACCTTCAGTTACCCATCGAGCTACCAGAACACGCTGCGGTCCAATCCCTGGTCCCATAACTGGGGCTACCAGCCCAAGAAGACCGGTGATTTCCATTTCGGGGCCGGAGAGCTGTTCGAAAGCGACGATTACGGCCCGGAGGTCATGACCGGCCTGATGCCCGAACCGAAATCGCCCGACCAGTCGAACGAGCTCTTCAACAGGACGGCCGCCTTGTTGCGAAGCGCGTTCACCTTCGCCCGCCGTCTGGGCATCAAGACCTGCGTCGGCACCGAAACGCCCCTGACCGTTCCGGCCCTCGTCCAGGAGCGGTTGAAGAACGCCGGCCGGAATCCCAAGGACCCCGAAGTCATCAAGGAATTGTACAAGGGAATGTTCCAACGGATCGCAGCGGCCATGCCTCTCGATTTTTACTGGTTCTGGACGAGCGAAAACTGGACATGGTCGGACGCGAGCGACGAGGCGATCAGGGCCGTGACGACGGACCTGGATATGGCTGTTCAAGCGGCGGATGAGCTGGGGAAGCCGTTCGAACTGGCGACCTGCGGCTGGGTCCTTGGCCCGCCCAGCCGGCGGACGCTCTTCGACGAGGCCCTGCCGAAGACGGTCGCGGCGAGCACCATCAACCGGGAAGTGGGGAAGGCGCCGGTCGATCCCAATTTCGCCCGGATCGAAAAGCGGTCCAAATGGGCCATCCCCTGGCTCGAGGACGATCCCTCGTTGACCTCTCCCCAGCTTTGGGTCGGCCGGATGCGCCGCGACGCCGTTGACGCCCTCAGATACGGCTGCGACGGGTTGATGGGCATCCATTGGCGGACGCGGATCCTGTCGCCGAACATCCTGGCTTTGGCCAGGGCGGCCTGGGACCAGAGCTGGAACTCGCTGCCGGCCGACTTCAAGGGGCTGGTCGGCCCCATTAACGGCCAATATGTGAGCTCGGCGGAGCATGGCGTCGCGGGGACGAAGGAAGAGGCCGTCTACAAGGACATC
>JAPKZI010000125.1 GCA_026393865.1 Candidatus Aminicenantota bacterium | reverse complement strand
GCCGATTTGAGCATTTTCTGCAGGTCGCCGAAGCCTTTCATATCAGTCCTCCTCGCCCTCGCCCTTTCTCCTGAGCGGCTCGACCGAGATAACCTGCCCCTTGAATTTATCCATAAACGAGCGGACCCCCGGGTCCTTCAGTGCGATATCGAGGTCCTTCTCGATCTTGGGCGGAGGGGAATCCTGTTTTTGCGGCGGCCGATGCGTCTCCAAGGCGGGCGGCTTGGCTGGGAAACCGGACCGCTCGGCAGGATTCCGATGGGTCGGCGCCGGTACCGCCGCCGACGGAGGTTGGGACCGGGGCCGGTTTTCCATGACCGATCCGCCGCCTTTCTTCGCCTCGGCCAGGTCCTGGATGACATCCTTCAAGGGAATGATCTTCTTATAATGACAGAGCTTGACCCAGACGGTTTCAAAGTAGATCTGGGGATGGGAGGAGAAGCGGAGGCCTTGCTCCGCGTTTTGGAGAGCCTGGAGATAGCGGAGAAGCTCTTCCTGGGAGGCTTTGCCCGCTTCTTCCTTCAAGCGGTTGAGATCCTCCGGCCCGAAGAGCAAAAGATCCTCCGGCCGGCCGACCGAACTCACGACCAGCAGGTTCCGGAAATGCTGGACGAGCTCCTTGAAGAAAAAACGCAGATCATGCCCGGATTCGACGACCTTTTCGACCAGGGCGAAGATCCGTTCGGGCTTCTCTTCGAAGACGGCGCCCGAAAACTCGAACAGCAGATCCCGGTTGACCGAACCGAGGATCTCCTTGAGCTCCGGGTCGCCGATGTTCTCTCCGCAGAAGGCGACGGCCTGGTCGAGCAGGCTCTGGGCGTCGCGGATGCTTCCCTCGGAGGCGTCGGCGATCAGGCTCAGTCCGTACGAAGAGATCGTCAGATCTTCTTTCTTGGCGATATCGTTCAGGTGGTTGATCAGGTCGCGCTGGGAGACTTTTTTGAACTCGAAATGCTGGCAGCGCGAGACGATGGTGGCGGGGACGCTGTGGAACTCCGTGGTGGCGAAGATGAAGACCGTGCTCGGCGGCGGCTCCTCGAGGATCTTGAGCAGGGCGTTGAAGGCGTGCTTGGACAGCATGTGGACTTCGTCGATGTAAATGATCTTGTACCGGCTGTGGATGGGCTTGTATTTCCCCATCTCGCGGATGGGATCGATCTCTTCGACCTTCCGGTTCGAGGCCCCGTCGATCTCGAGGACGTCGATCGAGCGGTCCTCGTCGATCTCCCGGCAGTGATCGCAGGCGTTGCACGGCGTTGGGATCGGACCGTGCTCGCAATTGAGGGCCTTGGCCAGGATCCGGGCGGCGGTGGTCTTGCCCACGCCGCGCATTCCCGAGAAAAGATACGCCTGGGCCAGGCGGCCGCTTTTAACCGCGTTTTGAAGCGTTTGAACGACCGCTTTCTGGCCGATCATTTGCTCAAAGGTCTTAGGCCGGTATTTGCGGGCGTAAATTAAGTAGCTCATGAACGCTGTGAGACGGGCTCCGATAAGGGAATTCTATCCCTAATAAAGTAAGCGATATATTAGCACAATTCGCCCGAAATTCAAAAAGAAATTCAGGAAAAGAGCTTCATCTTCATCCAGGGGGCCGAATTGAAAAAATCGGCCGCCGCGCTGCCCGGCGGGACCAGCTCGTCGCATTTTTGCCGGACCGCCGCGTCGAGCTTCATGCCCATAACCGGGACCAGGAGTTTCAGCTGTTCGACGGTCCTGGGACCGATGATCGGGGCGGTGATCCCCGGCTGGTCCTTGACCCATAGGACGGCCAATTGCGCGGGAGGGATCCCGTGCTCCTTAGCGATCCGGATGAAGTGTTGACCAACCTCAACGCCTCTCGGCGTGACGCGCTCTGCGTAAATCCCGCCGCGAAGCGCTGCGCGCGAATCCTTGGGGAAGCTTTTTCCCTCAGGGTATCGGCCGGCGAGAACGCCCATGCCCAAGACCGCCCAGGCCAGGATGCCCAAACCATGCTCCCGGCACATGGGAACAAGCTCGTTCTCGATGCGGCGGTCCAACAAATTATAAGGCGATTGCTCGGAGATGAAGCGCGCATATCCTCTCATCTCGCTGACGAGGACGGCCTCTAGCACCTTCCAGGCCGGGGAGGTCGTGCTGCCGATGTAGAGGACCTTTCCCTGGCGGACCAATTCCGTCAGGGCGCTCAGGGTCTCCTCGATGGGACAATCGAACGACGGCCGATGGGTCTGGTAGAGGTCGATATGGTCGGTCTGGAGCCGGCGGAGGGAATCTTCGCAAGCCTGGAGGATATGACGCCGCGACCCGCCTTGGTCGTTGGGACCGGGACCCGTCGGGTAAAAGACCTTCGTGGCGATGACGACCTCGTGCCGGCGCTTGTTCTTGGCCAAAGCCCGGCCGATGATGCGTTCGCATTCGCCTTTGACGTAGCTGTTGCTCGTATCGATGAAATTGAGGCCGGCGTCCAGCGCCGCCTCGATCATCGCCGCGCATTCATCCTCCGGCGTGGGATTGGCGAAATTGTCCGTTCCGAGACAGAGCGGCGAGACCTTGAGGCCTGATCTTCCCAACGGTCTGTATTCCACGGCTTGTCCTCCTTGAGAAAGGATTACCGGGCGGTGTAACCGGCGTCGACCGTGACCATGGACCCGGTCATATAGCTGGCCCCGTCGGAGGCCAAAAAAACCACCACCCGGGCTATCTCCGCGGGATCCGCCAGCCGGCCCATCGGAACCACCGTTTCGCCGAGCTTCTTGAGATCCTCGGGGGTGGGCGGGGTCGCCCGGCCCGAGGCCAGCATCGGGGTGTTGACCTCGCCGGGACAAACGGCGTTGATGCGGATGCCGTCCTTGACGTGATCGAGGGCCATGGCCCGGGTCAGGTTATGAACGGCGCCCTTGCTCGCGCAGTAGGCGACGACGCCCGCCCCGCCCACACCGCCCCAGATGGAACCGAAGTTGACGATAACGCCGCTCCCCTGCTTTTTCATGGGAGCGACGGCGGCCCGGCTCATGAAGAACACGCCGTCGACATTGACGGACATGACCCTCCTCCAATTTTCATCGGAGGTGCCCTGGGCGTCAGCCCGGTGGATGATGCCGGCGCAATTGACCAGGATATCCAATCGGCCGTGGCGGCCCAGAGCCGTTTGCACAGCCTGGTTACAAAAAGTGGAATCGCTGACGTCCCCGACGACGGGCTCTCGCGCTCCGATCTCGGACGCAACCCTTTTGGCCAACGGGCCGTTGAGATCGACAATGACGACGTTCGCCCCCGCCGCGGCGAACTCCCGAGCGCAGGCGGCGCCCATTCCGGAGGCCCCCCCGGTGATCAAAACCGTTTTTCCCTTGAAGTCCATTAGCCTCTCCCCTCGATCGGAATTCCATCGCCATTTATATCAAAGATGGACAGGGGGGTCAAACTTCCAAGATCCTCGATCCCCTCGAGTCCAATCGAGGCCTCGAGCTTCGCTTGACAGACTGCCATCCGTCTTTTATATTGTAAGTGATTCCTGTCCGTTTCAGGGGGAGGTCATTCATGAGGAAAAAAACCTATCTGGCTATTTTTCTTCTTCCCGCCCTTGTCGCGGGCTCGGCATCCCAACAAAACCCGGCCCAGAAGATCCTGCGGCACGATGCCGCGGTGGTCGTCAAGCTCGTCCCGGTCCGGGTCCTCGACCGGAACGGCCGACCGGTGACCGATCTCAAAGTGGACGATTTCGTCCTCTATGACAACAAAGAGCTCAAAAAGATCACCGAATTCGAAATTCACGGACTCGAGGGATTCGGCGCGGCGCCGGACAAGACCGGGACCATCGTCGGGCCGACGCGGCTCAAAGAAACGAACCGGAAATATTTCGTTCTCCTTGATTTTCAAGGAAGCGATGCGGCCGGCGTCACGAACGCCAAAAAAGCGGCCGAGCAATTCATCGAGACCAAGCTTCAGCCCGGTGACGAGGTGGCCGTTCTCTACTATACCGGGCTGACCGGTTTGAATATGACCCAATATCTGACCTCGGATAAAAAAAAGATGAAGAAAGGGATCGATCGGGCTCAAGGATTCCCCGGAGTTTCGGGAACGACTTCGTATTCCGGAGTCAAATCCGCCTACCTTCCTCCTTCCGAGACCAAAATGCCGGTCCAGGTCGACGACCGCCCCAAAAATATTTCCGGCTCAGGAGAAACCAATCTCCCGGAAGTTTACACCACAAAAACCGAGCAGATCTTCGCCGAGGGTTCGATCAACGTCGGAGGCCCTCCCGTTGAAGCGAGGGCCCGGAATGCCCAGGAATTCTCGAAGAGCATGTCCGAGCTGGCCAAAGCGATGGAATACATCGCCGGAAGCAAGAACCTCCTCCTGTTCTCGTCGCAGGCGATCAACAAGACGGTCGGCCTCGAATTCGCCGCGTCCAACACGCCGGCCTTCACGATCAACACGAAAAACTGGATCGAGGGCATGTTCGGCACCAAGCGGAAATACACCTATACGGAACATCCTCTCAAGGACTTCTCCCTCGCTTCGGGCGGACAATATTTCGCCGACATCAAAGAGGTCACGACCATCGCCGAGGATGTTCAAATGCTCAGCGGTAATTACTACGTCTTAGGCTATTACATCAACGAACAATGGGACGGTCAATTTCATCAGATCCAGGTCGATGTCAAGAAGCCCGATTATCGGGTCTTCGTCCAGGGAGGGTATAACAATCCCAAGCCCTTCGATCAATGGACCGACCTAGAAAAGCAGATCCAGCTCTATGACCTGGCCTTCGCCGATCAGCCGATCGCCAAAGAGACCCTCGACGCGCCCGTCGATCCCTTGTTCAGCGAGGACGGCAAAGGTTCCAACGGCCTCCTCTTATCGAAATTCCAGGTGGACGCGAAGACCGGGATCCCCCCTGATAAAGCGGAACTTTTCACGTTCATTTTCGACAAAGACAACAAGGTCGTCCAAGCACTCCGCGGAGAGATCGACCTGACGACGCACGCCCAAAAGACGCTCTATCCCTATGCCATGGCCTCCCTCAAGCCCGGGGAATATGAACTGCGGTTCGTGGCTCGAGACATGACGACGGGACAGGCGTTGATGGGAAAGTCGGCGTTGATCATACCCGGGCTCGATCGATCGGGGACGATTTTTTATTCCCCGTTGCTCCTGGTCCCCGGCCAAGAGGCCCAATTCGTCCAGATGTCACCGCCGAAACGAGTATCCCAGAGATCCTCATTCATCAACTTCTACCCGCTTCTGCCTTTGCATTGTCGTCCTCTCGTGAAAACATTGGGACCCAACGACAAAAGGCTGATCGCCGTCATCCCGGCCGAGTTTCAAGCCAAGACGGCCCCGGCGGTGCATGTGGGTTTCCGTCTGACGGCTGCGTCCACCGGCGAAGAATTCCCGCTGGAAACGAGGATCCTTGAGACCAAAAAGTTCGAAAAAGGCAAAAGCGTCCTGGTTGTGGAGATCGATCTGCCGATCCTGAGTCCGGGGGAGTATCAGATTGAAATCGTGGCGACGGATAAAACGACGCAAGCCCGGGCCGTCATGAAAACATCTTTTCGGAAACAGTAGCGCCGGGGGAAAGAAAGAGCCGGCGAACCGCTGTTGACGTCCCGCCCGTTATTTGATATCAAAGAGGCTCCATGACGAGGATCTTCTTCATCGACCTGTCTTTTTTAGGTCCGCATCTCTCTTCAAAGGACGCCGCATGAAAAATTTTCTCCTCGCCCTGCTCAGTGTTTCGGCTCTCATCTTCGCCGTCTTCTATCTCAGGGACGTTGTCAACAGGCGCAAGGTCTTTTCCAAGGTTTCCTGGCTGCCGCTGTCGGGCATCGGCTTCGTGACGAACTTCTTCGACACGCTGGGCATCGGCAGCTTCGCCCCCACGACCTCGTTCTACAAGTTCACCAAGACGGTCGACGACCGGGTCATCCCCGGCACCCTGAACGTCGGCCATTGCCTTCCGGTCGTGGCCCAGGCCCTGATTTATATAAAGGTCGTTGAAGTTGATTTCGTGACTTTGATTTCTATAATGTTAGCGGCCACTATCGGAGCAGTCCTTGGAGCGGGCGTTGTGGCAAAAATGCCCGTCAAAAAAATTCGGCTCGGGCTTGGCCTTGCCCTTCTGCTAGTGGCCTTCGTGATGACGGCGAAGTCTTTGAACCTTTTCAACCTTTTTCCGCCCGAGCAAGCGGTAAAAGCCTTAGCCGAAAAAGGGGTCATGCTCACGAAATCTCTGACGGGCTGGAAATTGATCGTTGCGGTCATCGTCAGTTTCATCTTCGGAGCCCTCCAGACTATCGGTATCGGCTTTTATGCGCCTTGTATGGCCTTGGTCTTTGCCCTGGGAATGGATCCTCGGATGGCCTATCCGATCATGACAGGCTCGTGCGCTTTGCTCATGCCTTGGTGCAGTTTGAGATTTATTAAAGAAGCCTCCTATGATCCGAAAGCGGCCATCGGTCTGACGGGCCTAGGGATCATCGGGGTGCTTTTCGCAGCCTATATCGTCAAATCTCTGCCTCTTAAAATCCTGACCTGGGTCGTCGTCGTCGTTATATTGTATACATCAATCATTATGCTTCGATCCGTCAAAAAGAAAGAATCCGTACAAACGCCGGCCGAAGCTTGCAAAACCTGACAAGAAATCGGGGGACATGACCCAATTTTCAAAAAATTAGGATCATGTCCCCTGATTTCGGGATGAATTTTAGATCTTCGGCCGGAGGCTGAGGTTGACCCGGATATCCAGGGTCCCGCCTTTGAGCTCGACGAGCCCGAATTTTTCCCGGTAATCCTCGAAAACGAAAGCGGTTTCTTTCGTTTCCAGGACTTTCAAATAAGGATCGAGGTTGGCCTGAAGATTCTTGAAAACCGTAACGGCCCGGATCTCATCGGGATACGAAATGACAAAGCGGGTATAAACGGCTTCGAGAGCTTCCCGGTAGTTCGCCACGGCGCCGAAGATCTTTCCTTCGAGCTGGAGGATGTCCCCTTCCCCAAATGTAAAATAGGGCTGGAGGACGACCGGCCCTCGGATGAGCCGCTCCGACCCGGCCAGGCGGTCTTTCGAGGGAAGCAGTTCAAAGAGACGGCCGGAGGCGGGAACATCCGGGATCTTGGCCAGAACCGCTTTGGCCAGAGCGATTATGGCCGGCTGGAGCTCCGCCCCGCCGCTGAAATTGTTGACGAGAAGGAAGTATCGGCCGCGGAGAATCGTGGCCTGGGCCGTCTCACTCGAATTCCGGGCGGGGATCTCCGGGAACGGCGTTTCCCGACCGCATTTCATGAGATAGACACCGAGGGCCGATTCCGGGAGTTCCATCTCATAGACTTCGAGGGTCAGCTCGGCCGAGCCCTTTTGGTAATGCTGGATCGCCACCTTCTCAAAGCCGAATTCGAGGAAGAGCTCGGCCCCTCCGTCGATGTGATTGAAGAGATCGGCCTTGATGAAGACGGCGGGAGTCCCGGAGCGTTTCCAGCCTGGGAAAAAATTGTCGCCAGGAAGGACGATCTCGGCTGCCGACAGGGATCCAGCAAGGAGACAGAATAAGAAAAGCCGAAGCGATTTTATCATCCTAGCTTGACGGACCCAGCTTGACGGAAGTGAACTTGATCTTGTCGGGGTTGGCGATCCCTAAACCGAGCTTTTCGGCATAGCGGAGATATTCCGTGAAGCGGGGATTCTCGTTCACTTGGACGTTCATGCTCTTGCGTTTGTTGACGAGCGCCGCGTGGCAGTACATGTCCAGGGCGAACGGGTCGGTGGCGAAATAGAGGGAATTGTCGAGGTAAGTGAATTTCGCGTTCTCGGCCGGTCCTCCGTCGTATTGGGCTCGCAGGGAGTCGGTGATGTTCAGGACCATCTTGTCGCGGATGACGGGAAAGGCCGGGACCTCGACGCAGACGTCGAGGAAGAGCGGGCCGTGGAGCCGGTTCGTATTGCAGACCGCGCCGTAGCCGATGTTCTTCGTGGCCATGGAGATCGCATTGCCGGTGTTCTTGAAGACCGGGATATTGATGATCTTGGTCAGGGTCTTTGTCAAGAGCTTCCCGAAATAGGAATGCTTTCCATTGAAGACGTGCTGGTTGAGGTAGGCCAGGTCCTTCGGGCCCTCGACGTCGGCCCAGTAATAGACCTCCTGATCGAAATTGGGGACGCTGACGTGCTTGCCGTCCGGCTTGAGCCATTTGCTGTTGTCCTGGCTCTTCCCCGACTGGGCATCGTCGTCCATCGTCTGGAGGCCGACGATGCCGATCCCGGGATACCGCTCGGCGATGAAACCGGCGTCCGTGAGCATATAATCGAAACGGTCCCAGATAATGACATTCTTCTTGGGGAGACCGTTTTCGGTCAGCCAGTCGATGATGGCGTCCACGACTTCGAGCCGGGTGCTGATGAGGCCGGGTCCGACGGGATTGACCTTGATCCCGACGACATCGGTCTTGGTGAAGAAAAGACCGAAACTCGCCTTGAGGTCTTTGTTCGTGAGTTTGACGATGCCCTCACCGACCATGCCCTTGATGACCGAGGCGTCGGGCCGGCCGCCCGGCATGGCTTCCTCGTTGACGACCTGGACTACCTGACCGGGAAAAAGTCCCGGCAGCGAATATTTCGTCCTGGGAACCTTCGTCGCCTCTTCGATGTTGGTTTTGGGCCTCGGCGGCGGTGTCTTCTGGGCCGGGGCGCTCTGGCCGGCGAAGGCGGACAGCGTCCGCCCTCCGAGGACGAGACCGGCGCCTACAGCGCCGCCCGCTTTAAAGAAATCGCGGCGGGCAAGAGAGTTGTCGGGTGAAAGGGATCTGTATCTGGGGTTGGACATGTTGAACCTCGTTATTTTTCGAGCTTATTGAAGACATCGACGATGCGTTGATAGGCCCAGTCGAGCTCTTCCTTCTGGATGACGAGCGGGGGCGCGAAGCGGATGACGTTGTCGTGAGTCTCCTTGCAGAGCAGTCCCGCGTCCTTCAGGGCTTCGCAGAAGCGGCGGGCTCCTCCGGCCTCGGGATAGAGCTCGATTCCGATTAGCAGGCCTTTGCCGCGGACTTCTTTGATGTGGCGGCTTTTGACCGTTTTGAGCCTGCCGAGAAAATACTTGCCCTGTTTGGCCGCGTTGGCGACCAGCTTTTCGTCCTTGATGACGCGCAAGGCTTCCCGGGCCACGGCGCAGGCCAGCGGGTTCCCGCCGAAGGTCGAGCCGTGTTCGCCCGGCTTGAATACGCCGAGGACGTCCTGATCGGCCAGGACGGCCGAAATCGGGTAGCAGCCGCCGCCGAGCGACTTGCCGATGACGATCATATCGGGCTTGACGCCTTCGTGTTCGCAGGCCATAAGCTTGCCCGTCCGGCCCAGTCCGGTCTGGATTTCGTCGGCGATGAAAAGGACCTTGTTCTTCTCGCAGATCTCCTTGGCCTTCTTAAGGTAGCCTTCCGACGGGATGAGGATGCCGGCTTCGGCCTGGCACGGCTCGACAATGAAAGCGGCGGTGTTCGGAGTGATGGCCTTTTCGAGAGCCTCCGCGTCGTTGAAGGGGATGATCTTGAATCCGGGGGTGAACGGCCCGAAATCCTTTCGATAGAGGGGTTCGGTCGAAAAACTGATGACCGTCACCGTCCGGCCGTGAAAGTTATTCGCGCAGGCGATGATCTCGGCCGTGTCCTGAGCCAGGCCTTTTTTCATATAGGCCCATTTGCGGGCGGTCTTGACGGCTGTTTCCACGGCTTCCGCGCCCGAGTTCATGGCCAGGACCATCTCATAACCGGTCATCTGGCACAGTTCCTTGGTCAGCATCGGCCACTGGTCGTTGCGGAACGCGCGCGAGGTCAGGGTCAGGCTCTTGGCTTGAGTGAGTAGCGCCTTGATGATCCGAGGGTGGCAGTGGCCCTGGTTCACGGCGGAATAGGCGCTCAGAAAATCCAGGTATTTCCTGCCGTCCACATCCCAGACCCAGATC
>JAPKZI010000185.1 GCA_026393865.1 Candidatus Aminicenantota bacterium | reverse complement strand
ACGTACCGTATGTGTACCCAATTGTTTGGCGCCGCCCCGCAGAGCGGACTTTTTATCGGCGCCTCCGGAAATGAGTACATTGGGCGCCGGCGGCAGGCCGGTCGGGAGCATTATTTCGCGGATCGAGACGGATCCCTCCGTATAATCCCGGAAATCGGGCAGGTCGGGGATCCAGCCGAAAGAAAATACGCGCCGTTCTTGTTCCATCATCATGACCTCCTTGTGAAAATGAGGCAGTGAATCCAATTTAGCCAAATGGGACGGGATTTGCAAGCCGACCAAAACAGGAGTTTGGGGTCGGGTCTCCACTTTCCACTAAAAATCTGGAAAGTGTAGACGCGACCCCTATTCTATTTGATCTTCTCGGATCGGCTGACAGCCTGAACTATTTTCAGGGCATCGCGCAAAACGGGCAGGACCAACAGATCCTTGGGTCTCCGGACGGCTTCCTTGCTCTTGATGATTCGATCCAGCTCCAGGACTTTGACCTTGACGTTTCCACGGATTAAGCTCCTACGGAGTCGATCGATTGGGTTATCACGAAGACAGAGCAAAGTATGGCGTATCGTATCCCGGTCGATAGAGGGATGCCGCGCCGCGATACGGTCGATATCTTGAACAAGAGCTCTAACCTCGCTCATCTCTGGCCCTTCGTCCTCGAGGAGCGCAGAGGGAGATACGCCCAAGGTTTTGGCTATCGCCTGAAGGGATTTCGGAAGAAGCTCGTCCTTGCGCAGAAGATGATAGTAGGCGGTTTTGCTGACGCCCGCTTCCCGAAAAAGAAGGTTGAGAGTCCAGTTGCGCGAAACGATCAGCTTGAATAGTTTTTCCCTCGAAATTCTCACGAGGGAAGAGTACTATATTTTAGGACTTTAGGTCAAGCCCGGAATTGCTGATAGAAATAGCAAAGTGTTGATCCTCACGATAACAGGTATGCCCAATTTGCTCCCGCTGCCGATTTTTTATAAAATTCCTTCCCAGTTCATAGGAGGCCGATCATGAAGAAAGTGCTGGTCTGCGGCGCCGGGGGATTCATCGGGAGCCACCTGGTCAAACGGCTGAAAAAGGACGGAGCCTGGGTCCGGGGCGCGGACCTGAAATATCCCGAGTTCTCGCCGACCGCGGCGGACGAATTCCTCATTTTGGACCTACGCGAGGAGAAAAACTGCCTGGCGGCCGTGACTCTTCCGGACGGCGGGCCGTTCGACGAGGTCTATCAGCTCGCCGCCGACATGGGCGGGATGGGCTTCATCCACTCGGCCGAATGCGAGATCATGCGCAACAGCGCACTCATCAACATCCACATGACCCATGCCGCGGCGACGGCGGGCGTCAAGCGCTACTTTTTCTCATCGTCGGCCTGTGTCTACCGGAACATGAAGGCCGACGAGCCCGCCCTCACCGAGGACGACGCCTATCCGGCGCTCCCCGACAACGAATACGGCTGGGAAAAGCTCTACGCGGAGCGGGCGGCCATGGCTTACGGCCGCCGCTATGGGATGACGGTGAGGCTGGCCCGGTTTCAGAATTGTTTCGGTCCGGAAGGAACGTGGCGCGGAGGGAGGGAAAAAGCTCCGGCCGCCCTCGGCCGGAAAATCGCCGAGGCCGCGGACGGCGGCACGATCGAGGTCTGGGGAGAAGGCTCAGCCATGCGCGCGTATACCTATATCGACGACATGGTCGAGGGCATTGTGCGGCTGATGGGCAGCGATCTCGAGAACGGGGTGAACATCGGCCGCCCGGAATACGTCTCCGTGGACGATCTCGTCGCGACGATCGCGGGGGTCGCCGGTAAAAAGATCCACATGAAACACATTAAGGGCCCGGTCGGCGTCCTGGCCCGGAATTTCACCAACGACCGCATCCGATCGACGGGGTGGGAATCGAATTTCTCGCTGAAGGACGGCATCGCCCGGACGTATCCTTGGATCCGGGACCAGGTCGAAGCGGGCAGGAAAAAAGCGGCTAAAAACATTTAAAGGAAGATATCTAGAAATATATATATTTTTCTTGACAACGACCCTTCGCCGGCCCTATATTGTTCGTAAGGAAGGCCTTATGAAGAAAAAAATCGGAACGGTCATGGAAGACAGTCTCCTTTGGGAGGCGAAGAAGATCGCCCTCGAAAAAAAAGAGACTCTCAGCCGGGTGTTCGAGGCGGCCATGGAAGCGTATATCGAGAACATCAAAAAAGAGAAACGGTCCAAAGGGATTGTCCGAAGGACGCGGGGGATGTTCAAGCCGACGGCCGAGGAATTCGAAGAGGTCATGAATGAGCCCGGCGTTTATGACGTTTAAAGAGCTCGAGGCGGGGGCTGAGGTCTTTATCGACGCGAATATTTTCATCTATCACTT
>JAPKZI010000219.1 GCA_026393865.1 Candidatus Aminicenantota bacterium | reverse complement strand
TGGTCGAGATCCTGACCAAGCCCAAGAACGCCATCATCAAACAATATCAGAAGCTCTTCGAAATGGAGGGCGTCCAGCTCGAGTTCACCGAAGAGGCGCTCCTCTCCATCGCCCAGAAGTCGCTCGAGCGCAAGCTCGGCGCCCGCGGACTGCGGACGATCATCGAGGACCTCATGCTCGACATCATGTTCTACCTGCCGTCTTCGAAGAAAGCGGCCAAGATCCGCATCACGAAGCGCATGGTCGAGGAGAACGAACTGAGCTTCGACCGCATCAAGCAGGCCATCGGAGGCTGACCATGGAAAATTCCGGCGAACATTTCGAGATCCTGAAGAACGTGCCACTCATCCCGCTCCGGGACCTTGTCGTCTTTCCCTCGACGCTGGTTCCGTTCATCATCGGGCGGGCCTCCTCGATCCAGGCCTTGGAGAAGGCGTCCGAGGGGGACAAGCTGGTCCTTCTAGCCGCCCAGATGGATGCCTCGCTCGACAATCCCGGCCCCAAGGATATCTATTCCATGGGGGTCACGGCCAAGGTCATCCGGACCGTCCAGATGGACGACAAGAACGTCAAAGTCATCGTCGAAGGCAAGCGGCGGGCGCGGATTCTGGAATTCGTCAGTTCCTTTCCCTTTTACCAGGTTCTGGCCAAGGAGATCAAGATCATCGAGGAGGCTGGCAAGGACGTCCCGGACGACCTGAAGCGTGTCCTGGCCCTTTTCGAAGAATACCTCAAGCTCAGCCAGAACACGAACTTCCAATCCATCATCCCGGCCCTCCGGGACCACACCCCCGACCGCATCGCGGACATCATCTCCTCGCATCTCTTCCTCCCGCTCGATGAAAAACAGAACCTGCTCGAAACGATCAACAGCCGGGAACGGATCCGCCGCCTCAATTTTCTCCTCGAGAACGAGATCTACAAGGCCCAGAACAACCTCCGCAAGGACGGGAAAACGCTGAACCGGCGCAAGATGCCCTTCGGCCGGGAAGGGGGGCCGAACGTCCTCACCCCCGGCGGGGTTCCCGGTCAGAAGAAAGACGACCAGGCCAACGAGATCGAAGAGCTGAAGAAGAAAGTGGCCGCGGCCAAGATGCCCCCCGACGCGGACGAAAAAGCCCGCAAGGAGCTCGAGCGGCTCGAGACTATGCCGCCGATGTCGGCCGAAGCCACGGTCTGCCGGAACTATCTGGACTGGCTCCTGTCTCTGCCTTGGAACAAGAAATCGCGCGAGAAACGCCATCTCAAAGAGGCGGAGAAGGTCCTCAACGACGACCACTACGGTCTGGAAAAAGTCAAGGAGCGCATCCTGGAATTTCTGTCCATTCGACAGCTCGTCAAAAATCCGAAGGGAGTCATCCTCGGATTGATCGGCCCGCCGGGCGTGGGCAAAAGCTCCCTGGGCAAATCGATCGCCCGGGCCACGGGCCGCAAGTTCGTCCGCCTGTCGCTCGGCGGCGTCCGGGACGAGGCCGAGATCCGCGGCCATCGCCGGACCTATATCGGAGCCTATCCCGGCCGGATCATCCAGATGATCAAGCGCGCCGGAACCAAGAATCCCGTCTTCCTCCTGGACGAGGTGGACAAGATGAGCATGGATTTCCGGGGCGATCCGGCCTCCGCCCTCATGGAGGTCCTCGATCCCGAACAGAACGGCACCTTCCTCGACCATTACATCGACACCGATTTCGACCTGTCGCAGGTCATGTTCATCGTCACGGCCAACATGATCGACCCCATCCCCAGGCCTCTCGTCGACCGCATGGAACTCATCCGCCTGCCCGGCTATACCGAGGACGAGAAACTCCAGATCGCCAAGCAGTTCCTCTGGTCGAAGCAGCGGGAGCTCCACGGCCTTTCGGACAAGAACCTGGAGATCTCGGACGCGGCCTTGATGAAGCTCATCAACGAGTACACGCGCGAGGCCGGCGTCCGCGCCCTCGAACGCGAGATCACCTCGATCTGCCGCAAGGTCGTCAAGAAGGTCGTGACCAAAGGCAAGGGTTATCAAAAGAAGGTGACGGTCAAGAACCTCGAATCCTACCTCGGCGTGCCCAAGTTCCGCCGTTTGCTCATCGACAAGGAAGACGAGATCGGCGTGGCCATCGGCATGGCCTGGACCGAGTTCGGCGGCGAGCTGCTGACGTTCGAGGCGACCAAGGTCCACGGCAAAGGCAACTTCACCCTGACCGGCCAGCTCGGCGAGGTCATGCAGGAATCGGCCCAAGCGGCCTTCAGCTTCGTCCGGGCCAAGGTCTTCGAGCTCAACATCGCCCGCGATGTGACCAAGAATTTCGACATCCACATCCATGTGCCCGAGGGCGCCACGCCCAAGGAAGGCCCCTCGGCGGGGATCACACTGGCCATCGCCATTCTGTCTTTGCTGACCGAGATCCCGGTGAGTAAAAAAGTGGCCATGAGCGGCGAAATCACCCTGCGCGGCAAGGTCCTGCCGGTCGGGGGCATCAAGGAAAAGCTGCTCGGCGCCCATCGCGAGGGCATCCGCGAAGCCATCCTGCCCCTCGATAACAAGCCCGACCTGAAAGACTTGCCCAAGAATATTCTCAAAACCATGAAGATCCATTTGGTGGAAAGCATGGAGGAGGTTCTGAAGATCGTCCTGACCAAGGAGCTCCTCTCGAAGCCCGAACGGAAGAAGAAGCGCAAGGACGCGGCCCCCGAAGAGCTTTCATCGGGGACAGGGGAGGGGAGTGAGACGCCGAAAGAACCCCTTTTAACGCATTAACGTATCGATGAGAGGTGAGCCATGACGAAAGACACGAAAGACTTGAAAGACACGAAAGATTTGAAAGACGTGAAAGAGACCAAAGAACCGAAAGAGATGAAGGAGTTCAGCCTGATCGAGCTCGAGGTTAAAGAGACCAAGGAGCTCATCAAGGTCGCTGCCGCGATCGGCCTTCCTGGCGAAGAGATCGAAAAGGACAACCGGCACAACCTGGTCTTCAAGATCCTGGAGGCCCAGGCCAAAAAGCAGGGCCTGCTCTTCTCCGAAGGCGTTCTGGAGTGCCTGGAAGACGGTTTCGGCTTCCTCCGCGCTCCCGAATTCAGCTATCTGCCCAGCCAGGACGACATCTACGTTTCCCCGTCCCAGATCCGGAAATTCCAGCTCCGGACCGGCGACACGATCTCCGGCATCGTCCGCCCGCCCAAGAACGGCGAGAAATATTTCGCTTTGATCAAGATCGAGGCCATCAATTTCATGGATCCGGACATTTGCATTGAACAGCGGCGGAATGTCCATTTCGAAAAGCTTACGCCGATCTATCCCCATGAGATGATCAAGCTCCAGGACGGGAATCAGAAGAATCTCAACGCCCGGATCATGGAGCTGATGACGCCGATCGGCAAGGGCCAGCGCGGCCTGATCGTGTCCCCGCCCCGCGCCGGGAAGACGACCTTGCTGAAGACCATCGCCAAGTCCATCGAAAAGAACCACCCCGAGATCTTT
>JAPKZI010000231.1 GCA_026393865.1 Candidatus Aminicenantota bacterium | reverse complement strand
TCTTCAAGATCGCCGACTACGGCATCGTCGGCGATCTCTTTCAGGTCGTCCCGGCCCTCAAGGAAGAATTCAAAAAGCTTTTCGCCGAACGCTGATTATCTAAATAAACGAACAACGGGAATTCGGAAATCGGGGGGGGTGAGCTGCTTTCACGCTCCGGCTATTTGATGGGGGGTTGGTCCGGGCCGATCTGTAAGAGAAGCCGGTTCTTCTCCGACCTCTGCTCGCCGACGCTTGTGACGTAGATCGCCGGATCGTCCATGACCGGGCACTTGTTCTCGCAGATGCCGCAGCCGATGCACAGGTCGAGGTCCATGACCGGCGCCTTCTGCGTCGCGACCGTCCCATCGGGGAGCTTGGCCTCGACCATGACGAATTTGATGGCCTTGGGCGATGTCGGGCAGTGCTCCTCGCAGACGATGCACGGCCGGCCCAGGAAGTAGGGGATGCAGCGGTTCTTGTTGATCCAGGCCGTGCCGATCCGGACATTGAGCTTTTCCGGGACGGTCAGCTCCTTGATCGCGCCCGTCGGGCAGACCTGCGAGCAGAGCGAGCAGTAGTATTCACAGTATCCGATCTTCGGCACCAGGACCGGCGTCCACAGCCCCTCCGGTCCCGCCTCGGTCAAAGCCGGCTGGAGGGCGTTCGTCGGGCAGGCTTTCATGCACTCGCCGCACTTGATGCATTTCTGGAGGAAGGCCTTTTCGGGCAGCGCTCCCGGCGGCCGGATGAGCTTCTCGCTGGCCCGCTTGGCGGCCTGCGAGATGCGGAAGAACGGCACGGAAAAGAAGGCCAGGAACGTGGCCGTCAGGACCTTCCGCCGGGAGAGATCGACGGCCGGGAGCTTCTCCGGCGCGCCCTTGGCCGGGAAGGTGATGGCCGCGGTCGGGCAGATCGCGGCGCACGTCTCGCAATAGACGCACTCCGAACTTTTCCATTTCTCGTCCGGCCAGGGGTGGGCCTGGGTCTCGCAGTGGAGCGTGCAGAGGTTGCACTTGATGCATTTGTTTTCGTCGACCTTCAGCTTGAACAGGTTCCAGCGCGAGGCGAGCCCCAGGAAGGCCCCCAGCGGGCAGATGGTGCGGCACCAGAACCGCTCCCGGAACATGTTGAGGAGGACGAACCCGAGAAAGATCAGCCCGATGAGAAAACCCTGCCGGAACGTGGCGTTGATGGTCAATGTTTCGAAGAATTGGGTCAACTTGTCGCCGAGCCCGGCCAGCCCCAGGTTGTAGGTGAATCCCGTGAGCATCATGAAGCCCTGCCCGAACGCGGGCAGGACGCTCGTGACGATGGTCCGGTAGAGGAAGGACAGAGGATCGACGATCCCGACGACGTCCAAAGTGAAGACGGCGCTGACCAGGATGAAGATGAGGACGAAATACTTCCAGCTCAATCCCCCGGTGACGATCTTCTTCGGCCGGAGGAGCTTGGTCTTTTTGAACAGCCACGAAAAGAACTGATGGACGGCGCCGAGCGGGCAGACCCAGCCGCAGACGACGCGGCCCAGGATGAAGGTCACGGCGATCGTAATCGCGGCCAGGGCGAAAGCGGTGAAGACGGCGCGCGAGGCGACGGCCGTCGCGACCGCCAGGAGCGGATCGAAATGGAAGTAGACCTCGACGCTGCCGATGTAATCCTGGCCGGTGAAATGCGTCCTGAACAATAGATAAAGGAACAGGGCGAAGAAGGCGGCTTGGACCCCGACCCGGACGAGCTGGAGGGCCCTGTATTTCCTAGACCGTTCTTTTTTCAATGCGCAGCTTCTCCGGGTTGATCTCGCCGAGACCTCTTTGATTGGCGAGCTTCAGGAAGGGCAGCTCCGCGGGAGGGATGTCGAAGAACGAAGCGCCGAGGGCGTCGATGGCGACGTAGTCCGTGCCGGCCACGATCGTCTTGAGGAGCCTGGTGTCGCTCAACCGGCCGCCCTGCGGGCCGTTCCGGACGAGGATCCGGTACGCGTCGAGGACGGTCAGGGTCGGTTTGAAGAAGGCCGACAGGTCGACCTCGGCCTGATCGAGTTTTTGATGAAGCTGGTTGCGCGGGTCGCCGATCGCTCCCAGCCAGTTCTTCATCCCGATCGTCACCCGGCACAGGCTGTGGTGCTTGGCGATGGGCACGTTGATGAGCTTATCCGCCTCGACGAAGTCCTGGATGACGTCCCAGTCCTTGAGCCATTCGCCCTTGATCGCCATCTTCTTGATCCGGCGTTCGTTGACGTAGGGCACGTCCGCGCCGGCCTCCTTGGCCGCGGCCTGGATGCCGGACCGCATATAGCAGCGCTGGGCCTGATTGGTCGTGTTGTCCATGACGACCACTTTCTTCGCCCCCGCGTTGAGGCACATTTCGACGAGCGCTTTGACCACCTCGGGGTTGGTGCAGGCCGCCATCTCCGGGGTCCGGTCCCAGCCGATGTTGGGCTTGATCATGACCACGTCGCCTTTGGCCACGAACCTGGTCATGCCGCCCAGGACAGCGACGGCCTCCTTGGTGATCTTGGCCGGCGAATCCCCTTGAACGAAGGCCAGGTCCGGCCCGCCGGCTGGCTTCGGGGCCTGGGCCATGAGCCTCGGCCCCAGCCCGGCGACAAGGCCGCCGAGGGCCATATCTTTGAGAAAGTCCCTTCGGTCCATGTCGTCATCCTTTTCCGAGCGATTGCATGTAGGCCAGGATGCCCTCGTAGATCCCCCGGGCCGCCTGCTGGCGGTAGGCTTCGGTCTTCAACCGCTGCGCTTCCTGGGCATTGGAGATGTGCGAAACCTCGACCAGGATCGAGGGCATCTCGCAGCCGATGAGCGTCCAGAAAGGCCCGCCCCGCGTCCCCAGATTCCTGATATCCGGGTACTGGCGGGAGAGAGATTTTACCAGATTCTGCTGGATTTGTTCAGCCAGCTCCTTGGACTCGATGATCTTGCTGTTCTGGACGATCTTCCGGATGATCTTGTCCATCTCGCCGATGGTCTTGGTCGTCGTGGCGTTCTCCCGGGCGGCCGTGGCGTTGACGCTCGGGTCGGAGCTGAAATTGAGGTAGAAGCTCTCGATCCCCCGCCGCTTTTTGTCCGGGAAGGCGTTGACATGGATGGAGATGAACAGGTCGGCCTTCTTCTGGTTGGCGACCACGGTCCGGTTCTCGAGCGGGACGAGGATGTCGCTTTCCCGGGTCAGGATGACGTCGAGCTTGGTGTTGGCCTTGAGAAGGGCTTTGAGGCGGAGCGAGATGTCCAGGGTCAGGTCCTTTTCCTTCAGGCCCGAGGAGTCCAGGCAGCCCGGGTCGAAGCCGCCGTGCCCGGGGTCGATGATGACCGTCTTGATGCCCAGCCCGAGCTGGCGGGCCATGCTGTATCCGGACTTGGCCGGCTGGGGAGGCTGGGGCGTTTTTTTCGCGGCCGGCGTGGAATAAGGCGCCGCCGTCTTGTCCTGCGGGAAGATGTCGATGACGATCCGGAACGGGTCGAAGACGTGATAGACCTGGTAGCGCCGGATGCGGCTGAAATCCACCTCGGCCGTCACCCGCACCGTCCCCGGCGATTTCTGGGTGATCCGGATGAGGTTGATATAGTCGCACTTGGACGGGATCGCATCCTCGCGGACGATCGGGTTCAGACGCGCTTGGAAAATATCGACATAGATGGAGCCGGGCTCGTGGTTCTCCATAGGAGCGTATTCCCGGAGCGTTCCGACGTCGACGACGATCCGAGTGAAGTTGGGGTGGGTGAAGTGGCGGAGGTTATAGACCTCGACGGTCGAATCCTGGCCGGGGGAGAGAGGGCCGGCGAGGAGGATGACGGCCAGAAGCGCCGCGCCCCAGGGAAATCGTATCTGCCTCAATTCCTTTTAATTATACTAAATCTATAAAATAAATAAAATCTCGGCCTTAGGCTCCGAACTTCTTCAGCTTGCCGGCGTGGCCGAGCATAAGGGGCATGGCGTAGAGCGAGCGGAACCGGCCGAGGAGGCCCTTGGCGCATTCGCGTTCGGTGAAAGAACCGGTCTCGTCGGGGAGGGCCGTCGGGGCGAAAAGCAGGAACGGATTCGGATGGAAGGAGTGGCCTTTCATAAGCGACGGCGTCGAATGATCGGCCGTGACGACGAGGACGTCGGGCTTGAGGGCCTCGAGCCGGGGGATGAAGGCGTCGATCTCCTCGATCGCCCTGACCTTGGCCTGGAAATTTCCGTCTTCGCCGGCGGCGTCCGTCTTTTTGAAATGGATGTAGAAAAAGTCGTGCTCCCGGTAATGGGCCTCGAGCGTTTCGAAAAGGTCCGCCGTCTCGGCGCCGACCGTATAGGTCGCCATGCCGAGGAGCTTGGCCAAGCCCTTGTACATGGGGTAGTTGGCGATGGCCGCGGGGCGGAGCTTGAACAGGTCCTGCATCGGGGGGATCGAGGGTTGAACCGAAAAGCCGCGGAGGAGGGCCGCGTTGGCCACCGGCTCGTTTTTAAGGATCGCGACGACGTCGGCCAGGAAGCGGTTGACGATGGCGGCGGCCTTGGCCGCTTCGGGAGCGAGGGCGGCCGTCGGGACGGGCGGCTTGTGGTCTTTCTGCGGGTCGGCGTCGGCCAGAGCGTCGGCCAGGCCCGGCGTCCGGAAGCGGGCGACGAAGCGGTGCTCCTTGCCCGGGAACAAGGCGATCTCGGGATCGGCTTGAGCCGCGAAAGCCGCGTTCAGGGCGGTGCAGAGGCGCTCGCATTCGCTCGTCGGGATGCGGCCGGCGCGCCGGTCGACGATGAGGCCGCCCCGGAGCGTGGCGAAGTTGCCGCGCGCAACGAGGTCGCCCTGCCGGACCTCGACGTCCGAGCCGAGCGCCTCGAGGATGCCCCGGCCGAGCTGATGGCGGAGCGGATCGTAGCCGAAGAGGGCCAGGTGGGCCGGGCCGCTGCCCGGCGTGATCCCCATGAGGACGGGATCGGTCAGGCCGCAGCAGCCGCGCATGGCCAACCGGTCGAGGTTGTGCGTCTGGGCCGTCTCGAGCTCGGTCTTGCCCTGGACGGGCAGCCCGCCCAGGCCGTCGATGACGAGCAGGACGATCTTCGAATCCGTTTGAACCGCTAATTCTCTGGCGATATCTTCCCAATTCATAGCGAGTTCACTATAGAAGAACCGGCTCGACGTGTCAATAAAAGAGGCCGGCGGACGGTTTATTCGAGATGTCTCAGCCGAAATCCCAATCTCCGCAGGATATTGGCCGCGTCCATGGTCGTGAATTCGACCTTGCCCAGACGAAGGACATGGGCGATGACCTGTTTGGGCGGGAATTTCTTGCCGTTGATCTCGACGTAATACAGCCTGATGATCTCGGGCTCGAGGCCGATGAGCTCTCTCTCGAAGTCCTCCTTTGTATATTCATAGGCGTTTTTTCTCAATATAAATCTAGTCATATATTTCTACTCTTATTATTCTACTTCTACTATTATACTATATAATATATATTGTCAATATAATAATGAAAATATTTCAGATTCAGCCTGATGTCTATAATAGCGGACTAAAGTCGCGGCCGATCCATCACCCTAGAGGACCAGGGCATAGCCGATTTTTAAAAAGAAGGTACGGTCGGTGCGGGTGATATCGATGCCCCGGAGGCCGAGCGAGTTGTCCGAGTAGCCGAGGAAGAGGACGGTCTGGGGATTGAGCTTGTAGGAAAAGAGCAGCTGGCTGAAGATCCCCTTCATTCGAGCGTCCACCGGATACGTATAGCGCTCCGGAACCCGGTCCAGGTCCTGGTACTGAATGATCGCCCGGATGAAAGCCCGGGTGCTGAAATTATAGATGAGCCGGACCTGAGTGAGATTGGCCGTATAGGTCCGTAATCCGTCGCTCAACAGCCGCTCGAGGAGGTGGGAGACGTTCAGGTTGATGTGGCGGCCCAGCGCGAGTTCGATCGAGGGCCCGAGCCGCAAAGCCACGGCCGGGCGGGAATTGTTGTAGTCGATGGCCTTGGCCAGGCTGCTGTCGAAACCCAAGCTCCATCCGCCGGCCGGCTTGAAGCTGAGAGACAAGACCAGGTCGCTGACGTCATAGGTCAGGCCGTTGTAGAACTCCCGGTTCAGCCGGCCGATCACCGAGACCTGGCTCTGCCATGGCCCGAGATAAGCTCCTCCCATGGCGATCCGCGAATCGGTCATCCGGCCGCTGTGATCGCTCGTGTGATAGCCGCGGACCCAGAACATCAGGCGGTCGAACCACGTTTTGCCGTCGCCCCAGAAGATCCGCCAAACCTCGGCGTCGAAGGTGCGAGCGTCCACGCGGGGCACGAATCCATAGTCGGCCCGGAAGCCGGAGCTGAGATCGGTGTAGCCCGCCAAGACCTGCCAATTGCGCGTCAGATGGGCGTACTGGGCTTGAAGGGTGAATCCTCCGAACCGGCCCTGTTTCTGGCCGAAATCGCCGGCGATTTCTCCGGGGTATTTCGTTTCGGAGCCGAGGAACTGAAAACGGAGGCTGTCGCTCCGGCCTAAGCGGATGAACCCGTCCGCTCCGCCGACATGATTGCCGTAGTCCTTGCCCACCCTGCCGGTATAAAGCAGGCCGAGGGTGGATCCTTGGCCCACGTCGTAGCGGTAGCGGAGGACCCCGCCGAGGACGTTCTCATCGATGGACGTCGCGAGCGAGCCTTGATTCGAAGGGAAGAGGAGGTTGTTGATCCGGTCTTGGGCGGCAAAGAAACCCAGGGCGCTGCGGCCTGTCTTGCCGGTCAGCTTCGCCCCCCACACCGGATCGGCCACGGTCCGGGTGAAAACGGCCTGGACGGGGGTGAGGAAGAAATCCGCTCCTTCAAGAAAGAAGGGCCGCTTCTCCGGATAATAGAGGGCGAAGCGCGTGTTCACGTCGAGCTGGGCGACATCGGCCTCGACCTGGGAAAAATCCGGATTGATCGTACCGTTGAGGATCAGGTTCGGAGTGAGTCCCCACTTGGCCGTGATGCCCGGCTTCGCCGCGACCTTTCCCGTCGCGAGCCCGCCGTCGGGGAAGGCCCCCATGTCCATGGCGTCGGTCCGGTTCATGGTCAGGGTCGGGTCGAACTCCAGGTTGCGGCCGGGAGAGATGCCTTCGAACCCGCTGATCTTATTGAACTGGCAGAGAAGGCAGGCCCGGTTGCGGTCGCGCGGGTACGATCCCATGCGGTGGCGGACGCTGCGGGGCCAGGAGCGCTCGGCCGAGAAGCCCCAGGTCCGCGCTTGGTTGGTCCGGGCGAAACGAAGCTGGTTGAAGGGGATGGCCATTTCCACGGCATAACCCCAGTCGGCGATCTTCCCGGCCGAAGCCCAAATGGCGTCCCAGGAGAAATCCTCATAGCCCTCGAGTTCGCTGAAGTTCGCGTCGGCCTGCACGCCCAGGGGATTCACCCGGAACTGAAAGCCCCGCCGCTCATCGTTGAAGGAGTCGATGATGACGGAGACGTGATCGTCCTGGATGAACGTGTCGATGGCATCGCGGTCCATCAGATGGGCCCGGATCTTCTGCGGTTCGGGATCGAAACAGCGAAAGGCGATGTAGAGATGGGCGCCGTCGAAAGCGAGGAGACACTCGGTCTCGACCGGGGCCGGCGTGTTGTCGCCCGGCAGCTGTTCGTAGGGCAGTTTGATCGCTGTGGCTTTCCGCCAGGCCTCCTCATCGAGGATTCCGTCCACTTTGATCTTAGAAGCGGCCGCGGTGATGGTGAAGCGGTCCGGCGGCGGAAGCTGGCCGGCCGCCGGCGCCGCCGATCCGATCGCCAGCAATATCATGATCAGGCAGAAACAGTTCTTCCGCATGCGCGCCCTCCTCCAGCGGTCTTTCTCATTGATATATACAGGAAAAAAGTCGGAAAAGTTACGGATTTTTTTGGGCTCTCTTCTATTTTGTTTTCGCTTGGACAAGACTTGGGAAAAATTGGATAAGAGCAGATCCACTCGATTTACGCAACATTAGTGAGAGATTGTTTTTAATTATCCGCGAGCGAAGAAGCGGGCGAACGCACTAATCGCGGATTGAGCCGAACGACAAGATCGGGATACGGCTGAGCGACAAATAGGAGAGATCTCGCCGCTACCGTTCGGTTTTTTCGACGGTTGATCAAAGGCCGCGACGGCAGGGTTGGCCCTAAGGCCCCCATAGCGGAGGGGGGTCCCCTCGGCTTGGCCGAGGGGGGAACCGACAGCGGCCGGGGCCCCGGGCTTGCCCGGGGGTCCACTTCCGCCGTACTCGCCCGTGGATATAAGTCACGGGCGAGTGGCGAGCCGAAGGCTCGTCCCTTGACGGGACTGGTTCCCCAGGGGGCCGGGGGCCACCCTGTCGCCGCGTCGACCAAAGACCTCGCAGCCGAAAAAGATGGAGAGAAAACGGCGTTAAAACCAGAGTCGGGAGCGAGGCCGATTCCCGATCTTGTCACCAGGCCCCGCGACGATAAGAGCGTTCGCCCACTTCGAGCGAGCCCCCTTGTCTGCGTTTGGGGCGAGTGATAGAATCTCGGCATGGGCAAGGTCCTGGTCCTCGATTTCGGGTCGCAGTACACCCAACTCATCGCCCGCAAGATCCGCGAGCTCGGCGTCTATTCGGAGATCCTGCCCTTCGCCACGACCTCGGCCCGGCTCAAAAAGATGCGGCCGCAGGCGCTCGTTCTGTCCGGAGGCCCGCAGAGCGTCTATGAGAAAGGCGCTCCCCTCCCGCCGCCGGGGATCTTCGACCTGGGGATTCCCATCCTCGGCATCTGCTACGGCCTGCAGCTCACCGCCCATCTCCTCGGCGGCGCCGTCAAGTCCCACGCCAAGCGGGAATACGGCTTCGCTTCGCTCCGGGTCATGGACCGGAGCGGCCTTCTCGCCGGCGTCAAGGATTCCAAACAGGTCTGGATGAGCCACGGCGACCGACTCGAGACGCTGCCGCCCGGCTTCCGCATCACCGGCCGGACGACGAACACCAAAGCGGCCGTCATCGAAAACAAGGACCGCCGGTTCTACGGCGTGCAGTTCCATCCCGAGGTCATTCATACCAAGGAAGGCAAGAAGATCCTCGGCAATTTCCTTTTCAAGCTCGCCGGCCTCCGGCCCGACTGGAACATGAGCTCGTTCATCGAGCTCAAGGCCGGGGAGATCCGGCGCGCGGTCGGGAAGGAGCGAGTCGTCTGCGGCCTGAGCGGCGGCGTGGATTCGCTCGTCACCTCGCTCATCATCCAGCGGGCCATCGGCCGGCGCCTGACCTGCGTCTTCGTCGATAACGGCTTACTCCGCAAAGGGCAGTACCACGACCTCATGGATAAGTTCCGCAAGAAACTGGCCCTCAAAGTCGACGGGGTGGACGCGGCCGACGAGTTCGTCGCGGCCCTCCGCGGCGTTGTCTCGCCCGAACGCAAGAGGAAGATCATCGGCGGCCTGTTCATCCGGATCTTCGACCGCGAGGCGGCCAAGATCGGCGGGGTCAGATTCCTGGCCCAGGGGACCATTTATCCCGACGTCATCGAAAGCAACCCGGTCAAGGGGCCGTCCTCGACCATCAAATCGCATCACAACGTCGGCGGCCTTCCCAAGGACCTCAAGTTCAAGCTCATCGAGCCGCTCCGCGAGCTGTTCAAGGACGAAGTGCGGGCCCTCGCCCTGGAGCTCGGCGTGGACAAGGATTTCGTCCGGCAGCATCCCTTCCCGGGACCCGGGCTGGCCGTCCGGATCGTCGGCGAAGTCGACAAGGAAAGCCTCGAGATCCTCCGCGAAGCCGACGAGATCGTCCTCGAGGAAGTCCGCAAAGCAGGCGTTTACAACAAGTTGTGGCAAGCCTTCGCCGTTCTGCTCCCGGTCAAGTCGGTCGGCGTGATGGGAGACCGGAGGACTTACCAGCGGGTGGCCGTCATCCGCCTCGTCGAGAGCGTGGACGGCATGACGGCCAACTGGTTTCCGGCGACCCCGGCCCTGCTCTCCCGGATCTCGACCCGCATCGTCAACGAGGTCAAGGGCGTCAACCGGGTCGTGTACGACGTGACGACCAAACCGCCGGGAACGATCGAGTGGGAGTAAGATGTCCCAGAACTTCATCCATCTCCACAACCACAGCGAGTTCAGCATCCTCGACGGCGCCGTCCGCATCGCCGACCTGGCCGACGCCGCTTTCCAGAATAATATGCCCGCGGTGGCCCTGACCGACCACGGCAATATCTTCGGCGCCGTTCCCTTCTTTAAGGAGGCCAAGAAAAAGGGGATCAAGCCCATCCTCGGCTGCGAGACATACGTCGCGCCCAAGAGCCGCTTCGACCGCCAGGCCGGCGAGCGGGACCAGATCCATTTCCACCTCGTTCTCCTGGTCGCGAACGAACAGGGCTACACGAACCTCTGCCGCCTCCTCACCAAGGCCTACACCGAGGGGTTCTATTACCGCCCGCGCATCGATAAGGAGCTCTTGGCCCAACATAGCGAAGGCTTGATCGGCCTGTCGGGCTGCCTCAAGGGCGAGGTCTCCTTCCTTCTCGGAAAAGGCCTGGAGGAGGACGCGGAAGCGGCCGCCGGGATCTATGCCGACATTTTCGGCAAAGGCCGGTTTTACATCGAGCTCCAGGACCACGGTCTTCCGCCCCAGCGGGAGGTCAATCCGAAGCTCGTCCGCCTGGCCCGCAAGCTCGGCCTTCCGCTGGTGGCCACCAACGACGTCCACTATTACCGCAAGGAGGATTCCGAGAGCCACGACGTCCTTCTCTGCATCCAGACGAACAAGAAGCTCAGCGACCAGGACCGGATCCGCTTCGGGACGACGGAGTTCTATTTCAAGTCCGGCGAGGAGATGGCCCGCCTCTTTCACGAGGTCCCCGAGGCCCTGGAAAACACGGTTCATATCGCCGGCCAGTGCGATTTTCATTTCCCGACCTCGGACCGCTTCCTGCCCCGCTTCACGCCGCCCGAGGGGATGGAGCTCAAGGAGTACTTCGAGCGGGTCGTCCGGGAGGGGTTCCACGGGCGCATGCAGGCCCTGACCGAAAAGCGGGAGGGAAGACCGCTCGCCCATCCGCTCGAGGAATACGAGGAGCGGCTGGAACGAGAGATCAAGCTCATCGAACGGATGGGATTCGAGGGCTACTTCCTCATCGTCTGGGACCTCATCCGCGAGGCGCGCGCCCAGGAGATCCCCGTCGGGCCGGGGCGCGGCTCGGCGGCCGGGAGCCTGTTGGCCTATAGCCTGGGCATCACCGACATCGACCCGATCGAATACGACCTCCTCTTCGAGCGGTTCCTGAACCCGGACCGCATCAGCCTCCCCGACATCGACATCGATTTCTGCGCGAGGCGGCGCGAGGAGGTCATCAGATACGTCACGGAGAAATATGGCCGGGACAACGTCAGCCAGATCATCACCTTCGGGACGATGGCCGCGCGCGCCGCGATCCGCGACGTCGGCCGGGCGCTCGAGGTGCCGCTGCCGGAGGTGGACCGGATCGCCAAGATGATCCCCTTCGGCACCGACGTCACGATCGAGAAGGCGATCGCCTCGATCCCGCAACTCAACGAGTTGCGGGACAAGAACCAGAAGATCGCCCACCTCCTGTCCATCGCCCAGAAGGTCGAGGGCCAGGTCCGCCATCCCTCGACCCACGCCGCCGGCCTCGTCATCACGCCCAAACCGCTGACCGAGTTCCTGCCGCTCTACCAGTCGGTCAAGGGCGAGATCACGACCCAGTTCCCGATGGAGGATGTCGAATACATCGGCCTGCTCAAGATGGACCTCCTCGGCCTGCGCAACCTGACCATCATCCAGGACGCCCTCGACCTCATCGAGACGGACTTCGGCGTCCGCGTCGATATGAAGAACCTGCCCATCGACGACCCGCCGACGTTCGACCTGTTCAAGGCGGGCAACACAGACGGCGTCTTCCAGTTCGAGAGCCGGGGGATGAAAGAGCTGCTGCGGAGCTACAAGCCCGACGAGTTCCGCGACCTCATCGCCCTGAACGCGCTCTACCGGCCCGGTCCTCTCAAGAGCGGCATGACGGCCGAGTTCGTCAAGCGCAAGCACCATCCCGACCAGGTGGCCTACGAGATCCCCGAGCTCGAGCCCGTCCTCCGCGAAACGCGCGGGATCATCGTCTACCAGGAGCAGGTCATGCGGATCGCGACCGAGCTGGCCGGGTTCACCCTGGCCGAGGCCGACATGCTGCGCAAGGCCATGGGCAAGAAGGTCGCCGAGATCATGAAGTCGCAGAAGGAGAATTTCCTCAAGGGGGCCCGGAAGTTGGGCCTCATCTCGGCGGACAAGGCCAAGAAGCTCTTTGAGAACATCAAGAACTTCGCCGAGTACGGTTTCAACAAGTCCCACAGCGCGGCCTACGCCGCTCTCGCCTTTCAAACGGCTTACCTCAAGGCCCACTATCCGTACCATTTCATGGCCGCCCTGATGACCTCCGAGGCCGAGCGCGGCGGGACGGCCCAGGTCCAGAAATACATCAACGAATGCCAGCAGATGGGCATCGCCGTGCTCCCTCCCGACATCAACGAGAGCGACTTCAATTTCACCGTGGCCGGGAACTCCGTCCGCTACGGCCTGTCGGCGGTCAAGAACGTCGGCGAGACGGCCGCCCGCGACATCATCAAGATCCGCCGGGAGCACGGGAAGTTCGCCACGCCGTTCGACGTCGTCGCCCACGTCGACAGCCGGGCCATCAACCGGAAGGTCCTTGAAAGCCTGATCAAGGCCGGCGCGTTCGATTCCCTGAAATGGCCGCGATCCCAGTGCTTTCATCTGATCGACAGGATGATCGATTTCTCGCACGAGGCCCAGAAGGCCAAGGCGACCCGGCAGAACCTGCTCTTCGGCGGCGACCACGTCGAACCACCCGAGGTCCCGACCGAGGTCAGGTCCATGCGCGAGTGGGACGAGTCCTTGATGCTGTCGTACGAGAAGGACGCCCTGGGATTCTACATCACCGGCCATCCCCTGGCCCAGTTCAAGAACCTCGGCCGGCTCGTCTCGCATCTGGTCAGCGACCTCGACGAGGAAAAGGATTTCAACGCCGAAGTGCGCCTGGCCGGCGTCATCACCATGTTCCGGCCGCTCAAGACGAAAAAGGACGAGCGCATGGCCGCCTTCTTCCTGGAGGACATGAGCGGCCGGATCGAGGTCATCGCCTTCCCGGACGCGTTTCGCAAGAACTACGAGTTCCTTCACGAAGACCAGCTGGTCTGGCTCAAGGGAAAGTTCGTGGGCGAAGGCGAAAGCCGAAAGATCCAGCTGACGGCCGTCATGCCGCTGGCCGAGGCCTTCCAGAAGCTGGTCAAGCGGATGGTCATCCGTGTCTTCGTCCCGGGCCTTGAAGAATCGCTCCTCGACGAACTGAAGGACGTCCTGGAGAAACACGCCGGCGAATGTCCCGTCGTCTTCGAGCTCGAGACACCCCACGCCTTTCGGGTGATCGCCCAGTCGGCCGAGGTCGGCGGGGTGCTGCCGTCCGACGAGCTGACCCGGACGGTCGAGAGCCTGCTCGGCGAGGAGGCGGTGCATGTGGAGTATTGAGGAGGACGCAAGCGGGTCTGTCAAAGCGCGGAGAGGGCATGTCTTATAAAGTGATCATCGCCGACGGTTCGCCGTACGGTCAGAAAGCGGCCGAGCTGGCCCTTCCGGCGCCGGAATTCGAGATCGCCGTCTTCAGCGACGGCCTTGAGGCCATCGAGGCCATCCGCGACGGGCGGCCCGACGCCGTCCTGACCGCGCTCTCGCCGGCCTCCAAGGACGGTTATGACGTGGCCGCCTTCGTCCGGGCCCAGCCGGAAGGCCGGGCGATCGCCCTTTTTTATTTGCGGGGAACGTTCGAGCCGATCGACATGGGCCGGGCCGCCGGAACGGATCCCGACGGCGTCGTCCAGAAGCCCTTCGACGGCGAGACCGTGGCCATGCTTGTCCGGGAGACCATCGACCGGAAAAAGGAGCTCCCCTCGCTGCCGGAAGAGCCGGTCCTGGAGACGGCCGCGGAGCCTCCAAAACCTCCGGAGAGCGTGACGGCGGCGGTGCTCGCCGGGCCGGATGGGCCGGGCGACCTGGACAAAAAGGTCCGGGGCCTGGTCCGCGAGGAGATCCGGAACAGCCGCGCCGAGATGGAGACCGTCGCCCGGGAGATCATTTCCGCCGAGTTCAAGAAGCTGCTCGTCGAGGAACTCAAGGGCATCGACACGCGTAAAATATAAAATAAAAGGGGGACATGTATCCGAATTCTCCGGAATTCGGTACGTGTCTTCGGTTTCGTTTGCAAGAGATGAAATTTCATATTCATAAATTCGAGACGTGCACCTCGACCAATGACGTCGCCAGGGAGATGGCCCTCCGGGGCGCGCCCGAGGGAACGGCGGTCGTGGCCGACGAGCAGACGGCCGGCCGGGGGACGAAAGGCCGCTCGTGGCACTCGCCCCGGGGGAAAGGCCTGTACGTTTCCCTGGTCCTCCGGCCCGCGGCGGCGGAGATCACGCTTCTTCCTCTCGCCGCCGGCCTGGCCGCGCGCGAGGCGGTCGAGCGGTCGCACGGGCTGTCCGCCCGGCTCCGCTGGCCCAATGATATCCTGTGGGAGGGGAAGAAATTGGGCGGCATCCTCTGCGAGAGCGGATTTTTGGGAAACCGCCCGGAATATGTTATTCTCGGTGTGGGGCTGAACGTGGACCACGACCTCGACGATTTCCCGGAAGACATCCGGGCCCTGGCCGTTTCGGTCCACCTGGCCGCCCGGCGTCCGGCCGACGGCGGAGAACTTCTCCGCTGTCTTCTGTCGGAGCTCGAGAAGTGGCGTACCGCGCTGGCCGGCCCGGCGGGCCGGGCCGAAATCGTCCGGGTGTTCGAGGCATTTTCAATTTTTACAAAAGGCGATTCCGTGAAGGTCGTTGACGACGAAAAAACGATTCAGGGAGTTTATCAAGGGATCGGCCATGACGGGTCGCTCATGCTGCTCGTCGGAGATGAGATTCGCCGATTTTCGAGCGCAGAGATCGTGGGAATAATATAATATGGATTTCTTCCATTCATTTGTCTTCGTGGATGATCCAAGGACGCGCCGGCAGGATTGGCCCCAAGGCTCCCATAGCGGAGGGGGGTCCCCTCGGCTTCGCCGAGGGGGGAACCGACGGGACTGGTTCCCCAGGGAGCCGGGGGCCGATGCTGTCGACGCGTCGACCGACCAAAGGTAAGGAGAACGACCATGCTCTTGGCTCTCGATATAGGCAACACCACGGTGGCCATCGGCCTGTTCAAGGACAAGACCCTGGCCCATCACTGGCGGGTCCGTTCGGACCGGGACAAGACCGGCGATGAGTACGGGATCATCCTTCGGAATCTGCTCGCGTCGGCCGGACTGGACCCCGCCGCGGTCAAGGCCGTGATCGTCTCGAGCGTCGTTCCGCCGCTCACGCCGATCTTCCAGACCTTGAGCCACGACCTTTTCCGCCTCAAAGCCCTGGTTGTCGGACCCGGCTTGCGAACGGGGATGCCCATCCTTTACGAAGCCCCGCTCGAAGTGGGCGCCGACCGGGTCGTGGCGGCCGTGGCCGCCTACGAAAAGATCGGCGGGCCGTGCATCGTCCTGGATTTCGGGACCGCCACGACCTTCGACGCCGTCTCGGCCAAGGGCGAATACCTGGGCGGCGCGATCGCCCCCGGCATCCAGATCTCCGCGGAAGCCCTGTACCTGAAAACGGCCAAACTGCCCCGGATCGAGATCAAAAAACCGGCCAAGGCCGTCGGAAAAACGACGGTCGCCAGCATGCAGTCGGGCCTCTATTTCGGCTATGTCGGCCTCGTCCGTAACATCATCGGGGAGATCCGCAAGGAGCTGGGCGAAGAGGCCAAGGTCATTGCCACCGGCGGTTTCGGCGATCAGATCAGCGCCGAGCTCAAAACCATCACGGCCTACGAGCCGAACCTCGTCCTGGAAGGCCTCCGGATCATTTATGAGCGAAACCGTTAGCGAACGCTATTTCCAGGAGATCGCCCGGCATTTCCTGGATCGGCGCGGCGCCCCCTTCTTTCTGTCGGCCAAAGACCTGGACCTCATCTCCGCCTGGGAACGGACCGGCGTCCCGCTTCCGATCGTCCTGGAGGGGATCGAGAAGGCTTTCGCGGCCCGCCGCGCCGGAGCTCTGATGAGGGGGAAGGTTCTTGCCCTCTCGTTCTGCCGGGCCCAGGTCGAAAGCGCGTTCGAGCGCGATCGCGATCGCAAGGTCGGCGGGACGAGACAGCCTCCCGGCCGGAGCGATAAATGGACGAGGATCCGGGCCGAGGTCGAGGGCTTCTTGAAAAGTCTCCCGAACGGCATCGGCCCCTTGAAGCCGATCTTTCTTGAGGCGCGGAAGGAACTGGCCAGGTCCGCCGTTTCCGACGAGGCGCTGGAACGGCTCGAGGCCGACCTGGAAAAAATTCTGGCGGCCCGGTCCGGCGCGGAAGAACGGGCGGCCGCCCAAAGGGAGATCCTGGCCGAGCACAAGAGCCTGCGCGGGGCGGCGCTGGCGGCTGCGGTCGATCTCAAGCTCGTCAAGCGCGTCCGCGACCGGCACAGGATTCCCTATCTTTCGCCATTTTATTATTGAGAGACCGGCATGGAAGAACAACGCATCCTCGAGCTTCTCCGCCGGAACCGGCAGGGGTTGACCCTCCAGCACATCTTCAAGGAACTCCGCGTCACCCGCAAGGAACGAGCCAAGCTCGAAGGGCGCCTCATCGACCTGGAGAACAAAAAGCTCATCCGCCGGGTCAAGAACCGCTACCTCCTCCCGGTCCAGTCCGACCTCCTCCGCGGCCGGTTCGAAACCTCGGGGCGGGGCTTCGGGTTTGTCGTCCCCGAAGACCGGTCGACGGCCGATGTCTTTGTTCCCGGGCGTTTCGCCAAAGGAGCGATGCAGGGCGACACCGTCGAAATCCTCTTCGCGGAGCGCGGACTCAAAGGGAAATCCGAAGGCCGGGTCGTGCGCATCCTCAAAAAGGAAAAGAAGAGCATCATCGGCCTCTACGAAGAGCGCTCCGGCGCGCCCGTCCTCGTTCCGTTCGACGCCCCCTCGCTCGAGGAGATCCGGCTCGTTTCGCGGGGCGGGTTCTTTCCCGCGCCGGGGGAGGTCATCGCCGCGGACCGCGGCCGCCTGACGATCACCGAGGTCTTCGGGATGCCGGACGCGCCCGGCGTGGACACCAAGGTCGTCATCCGGAAATACGGTCTGGCGGAGGAATTTTCCGGGCCGGCCCTGGCCGAGGCCGATGAGGCCGCCGGCCGCCCCGTCCTCGCCGCGGGCCGCGTCGATCACCGCGGCTGGACGACGTTCACCATCGACGGCGAGACGGCCCAGGATTTCGACGACGCGGTGAGCGTCAGAAAACTCGAAGGCGGCCGCTATCTCCTCGGGGTCCACATCGCCGACGTATCCCATTATGTCGAGGCGGGATCGGCCCTCGACCGGGACGCCTGCGCCCGCGGGACGAGCGTTTATTTCCCCGACCTGACCTTGCCCATGCTCCCGGAGAAGCTGTCGAACGACATTTGCAGCCTGAGGCCCCGCGAGGACCGGCTGACGGTCTCGGCGGTGATGGAGATCGACGCGGACGGAAGCGTCGTCCACGCCGATTTTCATCCCTCGATCATCCGGACGGCCGAGCGGCTGACCTACACCTCCGTGTTCAAGATCTTCGAGAACGAGGCGGACGAACGGCGGAAGCAGGCCGCCCTCGTCCCGGACCTCCTGATCATGCGGGACCTGGCCCGGCTCCTCCGGGGGAAGCGCGTCGGCGAAGGCAGCCTCGATTTCGACCTCCTCGAGCCCGAGCTCGTTTACAAGGAAGGCCGTCTCGCCTCGATCGCGACTTTCGCCCAGAACGAGGCCCACAAGCTCATCGAGGAGTTCATGGTGGCGGCGAACGTCGCCGTGGCCTCTTTCCTTAACCGCAAAGACGTCGCCTCGATCTACCGCGTCCACCCTCCGCCCTCCACCGCCGACCTGGAAAAACTCCGCGAGATCCTCTTTCATTTCGGGATCGCCCTTCCCAAGCCCGACAAGATCCGCTCGGCCGACCTGCAGCGGGCCATTCGAGAGGCCGAAGGCAAGCCCGGCGAAAAATACGTCAACGTCCAGGTTCTGCGGGCGATGAAGCTGGCCGTTTATTCCGAAGAGAACCTCGGGCATTACGGTCTGGCCAAAAAGGAATATACGCATTTCACCTCCCCCATCCGCCGCTACCCGGACCTCGCGGTCCATCGCCTTCTCAAGCGGGTCCTGGCGGGGCTTCCCCCCGCGGCGGAGCCCCTCGCGGCCGTCGCCCTCCACGCGTCCGGGCAGGAGCGAAAGGCGGCCGGCGCGGAGCAGGACCTCGTCGAATGGCGGATCTTCCGTTTTCTCAAGGAGAAACTGGGCGAGGAATTCACCGGCATCGTCGTCGACATCACCCGGGCGGGGCTGGCCGTGGAGCTCAACGATTATTTCGTCAAGGGCGTCGTTTCTTACGAGGACCTCGGCGGCGATTATTTCCAGGAACGGACGCGCGGGGTCCTGTCGGGGAGACGATCGGGGAAGACATTCGAGGTCGGCCAATCCCTCCATGTGATCTTGGCCGCCGTGGATCCCGTCCTGCGGCGGATGAGCCTGGTCCCCGCCGACCAGCAGTCCCCCCCTTTGCTAAAGGGGGGGAGGGGGGATTAGAAGCGTTGTTTAGCGCCGCGCGATGTCACTTTAATCAAGGCAAACACATAAAGATAGGCTTAGGTTCGAAAAGTTGATAATATAATCAGCGAACCATGAAGACCAAGCCCGCCGGTGAAGCCGATATCCTCCTCGAACTGGCCCGCGAGAAAGGCCTCAAGGGCCTGCGGGAGAGCGAAGCGGAGGAACGGCTGCCCCTCGACGCGGCGAAGTTGGCGGAGCTGGCCGGGACGCTTGAGGAAAAAGGCCAGGTCCGGATCCTTTCCTTCGCTCCGCTGTTCATCGTCTCCCGCGAAAGCGTCGATTTCCTCGGGCAAAAGATCCTGCCGCACATTTCCCAATTTCACCAGAAAAATCCGAAAGAGAACGGCATCTCGCTCGACCGGCTGAAAAAAAGGTTCGACGCGCCGGCCAAGATCCTCCTCCTGGCCGTGATGACGCTCGTCCATGACGGCCGGCTCAAGCAGGAGAGCGGAGAGTTCGCCCTGGCGGATTTCCGGCGTCAGCTCCCCCCCCGGGAGGAACAGCTTCTCCGGAAGCTCGAGACGACGTGTTTCGAGGGGGAGTTCCAGGCTTTGACGACCAAGGAGATCCTCGAGCGAATCCCCCTCACTCCGCAAAAGCTCGAGAGCCTGCTCGATATCCTCATCGAGCGGAAGAAGGTCGTGGTGATCCCCGCCGGCTTTTATTTTCCCGCCGCTTGGTTGGACGGGATCATCGCCAAGATCCGGGGTCTGGGCAGGAAAGAGCTGAGTGTGGCCGACTTCAAAACGATGACCGGCCTCAGCCGCAAGTTCGCCATCCCGATCCTCGAATTTCTGGACGAGATGGGAGTGACCCGCCGGGACGGTTCGACGCGGGCGATCCTTTAAAATCGGCCGGACCGGTTTAATCGTCTTTTTTCTGCGCGTCTTCCGCCCGCTTCCTGGTCAGCGCGGACTTGAGCTTTTCGGCGAAGAGGTCCCCGAACAATCCCCCCGCCGCGGGCTTGGCCTCTTCGGGCTTCGGCTCTTCCTCCTCGACCGCCGGTTCTTCTTCCGCCGGAGCCTCGGCCTTGGCCGCGGCCGGCGCTTTGGCCGGGGCTTCGGCCTCGGCCTCGGCTTCGACCGCGATCTCGGCGCCTTCGATCTCCTCGTCCTCGACCGCCTTCCCGGCGTAGAGAGCTTCGAGTTCGGACTCTTCCTCGGCGATCCGCTCTTCGATGACCCGGCGTTCGCTCTTTTTCGGGTGCGGCGCTTTTTCGCCTTCGGACGTTGGTTTTTTCTTCTTGTGCGGCTTTTCTTTCTTGGCCGCCGGACCGCCGGCCTCCGCTTTGGGCTTTTGCTCGAGCTCGGCGGCCGCGATATCGAGATCGAGATCCTCTCCCAACTGCTCGACAAGTTCGAGGACCGGGATCTCGCCCGCGGCGATCTCCTCCGCCTCGGCCGGGACTTCCGCCGCCATCTCCTCGATCAGGACCTTGGCCGGCGCGGCTTCATGATAATTGAAAATGCCCTTCTTCTTGTCGGATTGGGAGAACTCAAAGGTGTTCAGCAGGGTCCGTTCGACATCCTCTTGGGACGTCTTTTTCAGAACGTCGACCAGGTGATAAGCGCGCATATAGTGGAGCGAATGATTCGCCGATGGAAGGCCGAAACTCTTGAAGATGAGGATCAGCAGGTCCCTCAGATTGAGGCCGTCCCTTTGGGAGTAAAGGGCGATGAGCTTCTGCACCGTTTCGCGTTCGATATAGATGATCTTGTTGGGCAGGGCCAGCGTCGGGGCTTCTCCCGCGTCGGCGAACATGTCGGTCGCCGGATCGTAGGCCAGCTTGGCGATGGACAGTTTCTTCTTGGATTTCTTCAACCAGAAGTGGAACTGGACCGGGCCCTTGCGCTCCAGGGTCATGCTCGTGCCCTGGGGAATGTTATGCGCGGCGAAAAAGTCCTTGAGCCCCAGGAAGATCCCCTGCTGGGGATAGAAATAGACGGTGTGGGTCTTGTTGTCGTCGGCGTCCGTGAAAATGTATTCCCGCGAGTGGGATAACTCCTTGTGGAACGCCTTGGGGATCCGGACCCCGCCCGAGAGGATCTCCCGCCAGGTCAGGTAGACCTTGAGGGGGAACTCGTGGGACGGCGCGGCCGGCACCGGCTCGGAGGTTTCGAATTCGGGGAGCGGCGCTTCCCCGGCCGCCAGGGGGAGGTTCTCCGGGAGGGCGTTGAGCACGCTCTTGAGGTGCCATTTTCCCCAGACGAGCGGAGAGACCTGGAGGAACTCCTTTTTATACTTGGTCTCGAGCAGATGGTTCAGGCCGAGGCAATGGATGTCGAAGAGGTCGTGCGAGGCCTCGAACCCCAGGAACATTTTGATCAGGTCGCCGGTGGCCGCCGAAAGCTTTGTCGTCTCCAGGTGGGTTTCCATCTCCTTGATCTTCTCTTCGGGGATGGCGGGCTGGTCGGCGCTGAGCTGCCAGAATTCGTTCCAGGAGAAGAACGTCGGAGATTTGGCCATGGCGGTCTTCAGGCTCCGCTCGAGAGTCTTGAGGTCCCGGTCGGTCATCGGCAGCTCGGTCAGGCGCGGGTCCTCGCCCTTGCCCATGATTTTCGCCGGCTGGTTCGCGCCGCCGCAGTTCGCCGGGAGGAGGACCTGCGTCTTGGTCTTCTTCATGTAGTCGATATATTTGCGGAACGTCCCTCCGCCCGTGTAATCGACCTCGAGCATCTCGCAGTCGAAGCCCTTGTAGACGATCTTCTTCACGACATTCAGGACCACCACTCCCTTGAAGGGCTCGACGGTCTTGCTGCTCACGGTCAGGCGTTCGTCATACTCTTTGTAGATCGAGTCGCCCACCTCGTAGAGGCTGTTCGGGTCGTAGATCTTCACGTCCTGGATGCGCTGAGCGGCGGTCTTGAGGAAGGCCAGCTTCTCGACGAGCTCCCGGAGCAGGAAGGGTTTGCGCGACTTGGCCAGCTCCTGCTCGACGAAGGCGATATCGTCCGGTGTCACCTGGACGAGGGCGTTGTCCTTATCCATGTTATCCTTTTTTCCCCATCAGTTGGAGCATGATCGCTTTCTGGATATGCAGCCGGTTCTCGGCCTGGTCGAACACGACGGAGCGCGGGGAATCGAGCACGGCGGCCGCGACCTCCTCTTCGCGATGGGCCGGGAGGCAGTGCATGAAGACCGCGTCCGGTTTGGCCGCGGCCATGAGCGCCGGATTCACCTGGTACGGGGCGAAGATCTTGGCCCGGGCCTCTTTTTCCTGCTCCTGTCCCATGGAGGCCCAGACGTCGGTGTAAACGGCGTCCGCGTCCTTCACGGCTTCGCGCGCATCGGTGGTGATTTGGAGCGAGAAACCCGTGTCCCGGCCGTCCTCAAGGGCGGCCTTGACCATCCCGGCGTTCGGCTCGTAGCCTTTCGGCGTGGCCACGGCCATCCGGGTGCCGGCTTTCGCGGCCGCGAGCATGAGGCTGTGGCAGACATTGTTGCCGTCGCCGACGTAGGCCAGCTTGGTCCGCGACAGCCCTCCCTTTTTCTCGCGCAGGGTGAAGAAATCGGCCATGCCCTGGCAGGGATGGCTGAGGTCGGTCAGGGCGTTGATGACGGAGACGGAGGAGGCTTTGGCCAGCCGGACGACGTTCTCGTGGGCGAAGGTCCGGATCATGATGCCGTCCACCCAGCGTTCGAGGTTGTGCCCGACGTCCTCGACCGTTTCGCGCTTGCCGAGCTGGATCTCGTTCGGGCTGAGGTAGATGGCCTTCCCCCCGAGTCCGAGCATCCCGACCTCGAAGGTCATCCGCGTCCGGAGGGAGGGCTTCTCGAAGATCATCGCCAGGACCTGGCCCTTCAATCGTTTGCGGTATTTGTCCGGGTTCTCTTTGATGTCCTGGGTCATATCCAGAAGTTCGTGGAATTCATAGGGAGTGATGTCGTGGATGGACAAAAAATCCTTTTGCATGGCTATCTCCTAAGAAAGACGGTCATCGCGGACATTTCAGGCCGGACTCCTCGCGACGGCATCAAAGGATGTTCTCCCGCCGCGATTCGACGATCCGCGTTCCCGAGCGGTTGATCAGGGCGGCCTTGAGGTGATTGGCGTCGGTGATGAGCACCTCTTTGCCGCCGGCCTTGACGTATTCGACGGCCGCCCGGATCTTCGGCCCCATCGAGCCGGGCGGGAACTGCCCGCCGTCCAAGTGGGCTTGGGCCTCCTCAATCGTCATCACCGGCATCTCTTTCTGCTCCGGTTTGCCGAAGTCGAGATAGACCCTCTCGGTGCCGGTTAGGATGATGAACAGGTCCACCTTGACCTCGCGGGCGATCAGGCCGGCCGCGTAGTCCTTGTCAATGACGGCCTCGACGCCCTCGAACAGTCCCCGGCCGTTGAGGATGACCGGGATCCCTCCGCCGCCGGCGGCGATGACGATCCGGCCGGCCCGGACAAGGTCGCTGATGATCCATTTCGGGACGATATCGATCGGCTTGGGCGAGGGCACGACTTTGCGGTATCCGCGGCCGGCGTCCTCGACCATCGTCCATTTCTTTTCGCGGACGAGCTGTTGGGCCCGGTATTTCGTGTAGAACGGCCCGACGGGCTTGGTCGGATTCTCGAAGGCCGGGTCGTTCACGTCCACCAGGACCTGGGTGACGAGGGTGATGACGTCCTTGTCGATCGAATGCCGGCGCAGCTCGTTGGTGATGGCCCGCTCGAGCATGAAACCCATGCTGCCCTCGGTCATCGCGTCGCAGACGTCGAGCGTGTATGGGGGGACCTTGGTCACGGCCTCTTCCTGCTGGATGAGGAGATTACCGACCTGAGGGCCGTTGCCGTGGACGATGATGAGCTCGTAGCCCTTGCGGACGACGTGGACCATCAGCTCCGCGGCCTTCTCGGCGTTCTTCATCTGCTCGTCCTGGACCCCGCGCTGGTTCTCGGGGAGCAGGGCGTTGCCGCCGAAGGCGATCAGGGCGAGACGTCGGTTGACCGGCATGGATCCTCGGGCGTCAGAACTTCCTGAGCACGTCCTCGAGCGTGGGCGTCCCGATTTCTTCGAGCTCGTAGCCGATGGAGAGCAGGGGCTGCCGCGTTTTGACCAGGCGGTTGAGGTCGATCGGCGTGCCGGAAACGATCAGGTCGCAGTCGGTCCGGGCGATGGTCTCGGACAGCTCCTTGACCTGCGTCTCGCCGTAGCCCATGGCCGGCAGGACCTTCTCGAGATGGTTGTATTTTTCGAACGTCTTTTTGATGCTGCCCACGGCCGCGGGCCGCGGGTCGACGATCTGGGCCGCGCCGAACTGCCGGGCGGCGACGAAGCCCGCGCCGAAGGTCATCCCGCCGTGGGTCACGGTCGGGCCGTCCTCGATGACGAGGACGCGCTTGCCCCGGATCCGCTCGCCGTCCTCGACGATGATCGTCGAGTTGGCCCGGATGATCGCGGCCGACGGATTGATCTTCCGGATGTTGGCCATGATCAAGTCCACGTTCTCCTGGGAGGCGGTGTTGAGCTTGTTGACGACGAGGACGTCCGCGCGGCGGAAGTTCGTTTCGCCGGGGTAATAGAGCATCTCGTGGCCCGGGCGATGGGGGTCGACGACCACGATCTCCAGGTCGGATTTATAGAAGGGGAAGTCGTTGTTGCCGCCGTCCCAGAGGATGACGTCGGCTTCCTTTTCAGCTTCGCGGAGGATGGCCTCGTAATCGACCCCGGCATAGACGATGAGCCCGTTCTTGATGTAGGGCTCGTACTCTTCGCGTTCCTCGATGGTGCACTCGTGCCTGTCCAGGTCCTCGTAGGTCGCGAAGCGCTGGACCTTTTGTTTCTCGAGGTCGCCGTAAGGCATGGGATGGCGGATGGCCGCCACCTGATGTCCCTTGGCCTTGAGGATCTTGGAGACCTTGCGGGACGTCTGGCTCTTGCCGCAGCCGGTCCGGACCGCGCACACCGACACGAGAGGCTTCCGGCTCTTGATCATCGTGTCCTGGGGGCCGAGGAGGACGAAGCTCGCCCCGGCCGCCTGGACCTGGGAGGCTTTGTGCATGACGTACTCATGGGAGACGTCGCTGTAGGAGAAATAGACCTTGGTCACGCCGTGTTTCTTGATCAGGTTGTCGAGGTCCTCTTCGGCGAAGATCGGAATGCCCTCGGGGTACAACTTGCCGGCCAGTGCGGCCGGATATTTCCGGCCGGCGATGTCCGGGATCTGGGTCGCGGTGAAGGCGACGACCTGGAAGTGCGGGTTGTCCCGGAAATAGGTGTTGAAATTGTGGAAATCCCGCCCGGCGGCGCCCATGATGATCACTTTTTTCATATATACCTCTCCTCCAGAATCGCGTCCAAATGATAAATTGTCAGAATTAAAAAGGATAGTATACCCGAAAACGCCTCTTTCCTCAAGAGGGGGGCTCGGGGGATGCCGCCCGTCACCACGCGGATTTTCCCCAGCGCGGAAAATCCGCTCGGACCTCGCTCTCGAGCTCTCGGAAAAACTCTGTTTTTCCGAACCATGCCCGCTCTCGCTCTCGGACGGGTTCCGGGCGGCATACCCCCTCGCCCCAGCCAATTTTTTGAGTGCGTTCGACGCTGTGAGGGTCCTATTCGCTCCCCCTGGGGAACCAGTCCCGTCGGTTCCCCCCTCGGCTAAGCCGAGGGGACCCCCCTCCGCTATGGGGGCCTTAGGGCCAGCCCTGCCGTCGCATCTTCGAAACTGATTGGTGTTTTTCCGAAAGAGAATTCGCCCGTTTCTTCGCTCGCAAGCATACAAGAAAAGTGCCCGCTCTCGCTCTCGGACGGGTTCCGGGCGGCATACCCCCTCGCCCCAGCTAATTTTATGAGTGCGTTCATCCATCTGGGGAACCCCGCTCGCTTCGAACGCTGGGTTAAGGGGGACGACGCATCCTGTCCCCATATTCTCCAATTAGCCTTTTCTTTTTAGGGGACAGGATGCGTCGTCCCCATTTAATCTCTTTTTGTCAGGGCGGAGCTTTGAAACAGGGGGAAGGGGCTTCCGGACCGGCCGCCACGTCGGTTTCTGCCGCCGATTGATCGGATGGGCCAGATCAGACTCCTATGATGCGCGCGTCGCCCGTTGCCGGATCGAACAGAGCGACCGTGCTTTTCCCGGTCAGCCAGCCGCCGCGGGCGCGTTCATATGGGTCACCAGGATATTGATTTGATTATATTTAAACTTAAGAGGCGCTTCCCTGATCTCGCCGAAGGGTTGAATGGCTGCGGCCAGCCCCTTTTTTTCACCGTCGCAGTTCCCGAAGACCGCTTTGAGCGGGCATCCGGCCTTGGCCAGCTCCCGGGCGGCGAACGGGGCGACGAAATCCCCGGCGTGAATGACGAGGTCGCACCCGGCGTTCTTGAACAGTTCGACCGCTCGCCTGACGGCGATCAAATTGTCGTGGGAATCGGCCATGATACCGATCATAAGCTAATTATAACAGAATTACGGAACTTGTCGCCGAGACGACAGGGTCGCCCCCGGCTCCCTGGGGAACCAGTCCCGTCGGTTCCCCCCTCGGCTAAGCCGAGGGGACCCCCCTCCGCTATGGGAGCCTTGGGGGCGACCCCGCCATCTCGGCCTGGTTTATAAAGCCGTACATATTGAGTGGCTAAAGAAATTCGTTTCTCCTTTTTTTTTTATTTCTTTATTTTCGTTTGAGCGAGGGGGAATGCCGCCCGGAGCCCGTCCGAGAGCGAGCGCGGGCACGGTTCGGAAAAACGAAGTTTTTCCGAGAGCGCGAGAGCGAGGTCCGAGCGGATTTTCCGCGCTGGGGAAAATCCGCGTGGTGACGGGCGGCCTCCCCCGAACGATTTTTAATTGACTCTATAAGGTGTTTTCATTAAGATGTATCCGCTCTAAACGGCAACTATAGGCGCGTAGCTCAGTGGGAGAGCGCTTCCCTGACACGGAAGAGGCCGTGGGTTCAATCCCCTCCGCGCCTACCATTAGCGAACGAAGGAGCGTCTTTTCGGACGGATATATGGGTCATCGTTTGATGGTTATTCCGGCCGTGTTCACGTGAAATTCCAGGCGGCCGGATTCGGCAAACGGCGAAAAGGGGTCTGGTCAAGGGACGAGCCTTCGGCTCGCCACTCGCCATTGGCTTATATCCACGGGCGAGTACGGCGGAAGTGGACCCCCGGGCAAAGCCCGGGGCCCCGGCCGCTGTCGAACGAACAAAGCGGTTTTTTATGATTTTTTAACGGACGACGAAAATGGACAACGACAATAAGAGGAATGCGGACAAGGAGGCGGAGAGCGAACTGGAGGTCTTGAGGCACAGCGCCTCCCACCTCCTGGCCCACGCCGTTCTCGATCTCTTCCCCGGGACCCAGGTCGGCATCGGGCCGGCCGTGGACAACGGCTTTTTTTACGACTTTTTGCGCGCCGAGACGTTCAGCGTCCAGGACCTTGACGAGATCGAACAGAAAATGCGCCGGCTCGCCGCCGAGAATGTCCCCATCGAAAAAGTGACCATGACCAAGGCAGAGGCCTTGAAGCTCTTCGCGGACGGCGGCCAGACTCTCAAGGTCGAGCTCATCCGGGATAAGGGAGGCGACTCCGTCACTTGTTACAGGCAGGGGAGTTTCCTCGATTTCTGCCTTGGGCCGCACCTGGCCTCGACCGGGGCTATCCGGCATTTCAAGCTCCTGTCCGTCTCCGGAGCCTATTGGAAAGGCGATGAGAGAGGCCAGCAGCTCCAGCGCATCTACGGGACCGCCTTCCCGACACAGAAAGAGCTTGATGACTACCTCCTCCTCCTCGAGGAGGCCAAGAAAAGGGATCACCGCCGGCTCGGGCCCGAACTGGATCTCTTCAGCTTCGACGAGAACGTCGGCAGCGGGCTCGTTCTCTGGCACCCGAAGGGCGCCCGAATTCGGGCGATCATCGAGCAGTACTGGCGAGAGCGGCATTGGAAGGGCGGCTACGACGTCCTTTATACCCCCCATATCGGCCGGGAACGGCTCTGGCAGACATCGGGCCACCTCGATTTCTACAAGGACTCGATGTATTCGCCGATGGACATCGACGGGCAGAACTATTACGCCAAGCCGATGAACTGCCCCTTTCACATCTCCATCTACAAGTCCCGGGGCCGGTCCTATCGGGACCTCCCGCTACGCTGGGCCGAGCTGGGGACGGTCTATCGCTATGAGCGGAGCGGCGTCCTCCACGGCCTGTTGCGCGTCCGCGGCTTCACCCAGGACGACGCCCACATCTTCTGCACGCCCGACCAGATCGAGGACGAGATCCTGCGCGTCCTGGACTTTTCGATCGACATCCTGGCCGCTTTCGGCTTCGTCGACAACAAGATCGAGCTTTCCGTCCGCGACCCCAAGAACCCGGGAAAGTACTGCGGGGTCGACGACATGTGGCGCCAGGCCGAGGCGTCCCTGGTCAAGGCTCTCGAGATCCGCGGCCTGAGCTATGAGCGGAAGGAAGGCGAGGCGGTCTTTTACGGCCCGAAGATCGACATCAAGGTCAAGGACGCCATCGGCCGCCTCTGGCAGTGCACGACCATCCAGTTCGACTTCAACAATCCCGAACGGTTCGACATGACCTTCGTCGGCGAGGACGGCAAGGAGCACCGCCCGTACATGGTCCACCGGGCCCTGCTGGGGTCCCTCGAGCGGTTCTTCGGGGTCCTCATCGAGCATTACAACGGCGCTTTCCCGCTTTGGCTGGCGCCCGTCCAGATCCTGATCCTGCCCATCGCCGACCGGCACGTCGGATACGCCCGCAAGCTCGAGGCCTTCTTCGACGAGAACGGTCTCCGGGCCAAGGTCGATGAACGCCGGGAGAAGGTCAATTACAAGATCCGCGAGGCCGAGCTCCACAAGATCCCGCTCATCCTGGTCGTCGGCGACAAGGAGGTGGTGGCCGGCACCGCCTCGCTCCGCGTCCACGGCCAGGGCGACAAGGGACCGGTGGAGACGGGCGAATTCCTTGCAAAAGTCAAACGATTGAATGACAATAAATCTTTAACCGTAAGCATGTAAAGGAGGCCGATCATTTTTAGAGGAAGACAACCGTTTCCGCCGAGCGGAAGACCGAAGCCCCACAAGATCAATGAGATGATACGCGCCGTCGAAATCCGAGTCCTCGACGAGGAGAAGAACCAGTTGGGCGTGATGCTCGCGTCCGACGCCCTCTCTCTCGCCCGGCAGCGAGGGCTGGACCTGGTCGAGATCGCCCCGGCGGCCGTCCCGCCGGTCTGCCGGATCATGGATTACGGCAAGTTTCTCTACGAGCTCCACAAGAAGGACCACGAAGCCCGGAAGCACCAGAAGACGATCCAGATCAAGGAGATCAAGTTCCGGCCGAAGATCAGCATCCACGACTACACGTTCAAGCTGAAGCACGTCCAGCGCTTCCTCGAGGAAGGCAACAAGGTCAAGATCACGATCATGCTCCGGGGCCGCGAGAAATCGCGGCCGGAGATGGGCTTGGCGGTCTTGGCTCGCGTGATCGGGGACGTGCAGGGGCAGGGAAAACCGGACGGAAACGTTCGAAAACAGGATTGGGCCGTCTCGGCGCTGCTCGTTCCTGTGAAATCAGGAGGAAAAGATGCCCAAGTTAAAAACCCACAGGGGAGCGAAAAAGAGGTTCCAGGTCACGGCGAAAAAGAAAATCGTCCACAAGAAGGCCAATAAGAGCCACATCCTGACGAAGAAGTCGTCCAAGCGGAAACGCAATCTTGGCCGGAAGGCCATCGTCAGCCAGGCCGACCGGAAGACCGTCAAGAAGATGCTCCCGTACGAGTTCTAAGAATGGAGTAAAAATGCCACGCGTTAAAAGAGGTTTTAAAAGGAAAAACCGGCGGATCAAGGTCCTCAAGCTGGCCAAGGGCTATTGGGGAGCGAGAAGCTCGAACTACCGGATAGCCAAGGAGGCGGTGGAGCATGCCCTGACGTACGCTTACCGCGACCGCCGCGCCCGGAAGCGCGACTTCCGCCGGCTCTGGATCGTCCGGGTCAAGGCCGCCGCCAACCTGAACGGCCTGACCTACAGCCGCTTCATCCAAGGCCTCAAGCAACTGAACATCGAACTCGACCGGAAGGTCCTGGCCGAGCTCGCGGTGAACCAGCCGCAGACCTTCGGCCGCATCGCCGCGAAAGTGAAAGATGCCATCGCCTAATCTGAGGACGTTTCAAAATACGATCGACGCGTATAAAACGAAACTGGCGGAGCAGTCCGCCCAGATCAACGACCTGAAGGCGCTCGACGAGTTGCGCCATCAGTTTCTGAGCCGTAAACGCGGCTATGTCACGATCCTGCTGGAGGAGCTCAAGGCCTTCGCTCCGGACGAGAAGCCGGCCGCGGGCCAGCTGGTCAACGCCCTGAAGAACGAGATCCAAGAGACGCTGGCCGGGCTCGAGACCCGGCTCAAGGCGCCGGCCAAGCCGAAACGCGAGATCGACCTGACCCTCCCGGGCGAAAAGAGATACCGGGGCGCGCCCCATCCGATCCGCCTCTTCCAGCGGGAGATCGAGGACATCTTCCTGTCCATGGGCTTTTCGGTCGAGGACGGTCCCGAGATCGAGACGGACTATTATAATTTCGAAGCGCTCAACTTCCCCCCCCACCATCCGGCGCGCGACGACTGGGACACGCTCTACATCACGGACAAGCTTCTCCTCCGGACGCACACGTCCCCGGTCCAGATCAGGGTCATGGAGAAACAGAAGCCTCCGATCCGGATCGTCATCCCCGGCAAGGTCTTCCGCCGCGACGTGCCGGACCCGACCCATTTGCCCATGTTCTTCCAGCTCGAAGGGCTGGTGGTGGACGAGGGGATCACCTTCGCCCACCTCAAGGGCACGCTCGAATTCTTCCTCAAACGGCTGTTCGGCGACAAGATCAAGATTCGCTTCCGGCCGAGCTTTTTCCCGTTCACCGAACCCTCGGCCGAGGTGGACATCGAATGCCTGGCCTGCGGGGCCAAGGACCCCGATTGCCGCATCTGCGGCGGGACGGGCTGGAAGGAAATCCTGGGATCGGGCATGGTCGATCCCCAGGTGTTCAAGAACGTCAACATCGACCCCGAGAAATATTCCGGCTGGGCTTTCGGCCTGGGCATCGACCGGACGGCCATGTTCGCCTACGGGATCTCGGATATGCGCTATTTCTTCGAGAACGACCTCCGCTTCATCCGGCAGTTTGACCTCAAATGAAAATCAGTCTGAATTGGCTCAAGGACTATGTGGACATCGGCCTCCCGCTCCGCGAACTCCTGGATCGCCTGACCATGATCGGGCTTGTCGCCGAAGACCGCGAGGAGAAGGCGGGCGACGTCATCCTCGACGTCGAGACCTACGCCAACCGGCCCGATACGCTCGGCCATCTCGGGATGGCCCGGGAGGTCGGGGCCATGCTCCATTCGCCGCTCAAGGACCAGACCTGGCCTCTGACCGATCTCCCGGTCAGGACATCCGAGCTCGTCGACGTCCAGATCCTGGACGAGGACCTCTGCCCGCGATACTGCGGCGTCGTCGTCAAGGGCGTCAAAACCGGACCCTCGCCCGATTGGCTCCGGGTGAGGATCGAGGCCATGGGCCTCAAACCCATCAATAACATCGTCGACGTCTCGAACTATGTTCTGTTCGCCACGGCCCAGCCCATCCACGCCTTCGACCTGTCCCGGATCGCCGGGCCGCGGATCCTCATCCGCCGGGCCAAGAAGGGCGAGACCATCCGGACGCTCGAAGGCAAGACGGTCGCCCTTTCGCCGGAGATGCTGGTTATCGCCGACGAGAAAAAGCCCGTGGCGATCGCCGGCGTCATCGGCGGCGAGGATTCGGCCGTGACGGCCGAGACCCAGGACGTGTTCATCGAGAGCGCCACCTTCGATCCCGCCTCCGTGCGCAGGACGCGCAAAGCGCTCGAGATCCAGACCGACGCGGCGTACCGCTTTGAACGGGGCGCGGACATCTCTTTCGCCCCGCAGGCCGCGCTCATGGCCGCCTCGCTCCTGACGCGGTTCGGGGGCAAGGTGGCGAGGGAGCCTGTCGACGTCTATCCCCGGCCGCGCAAGCCCAAGGAGATCGTCCTCCGCAGCCGCCGGATCGCCGATCTTCTCGGCGTCGAGGTCGGCGACGCGTTCGTCGAGAAAACGCTCGAGGACCTGGGGTTCGCCCTAAAAGCGAACCAGCAGGGTCTCTGGCGCGTCCAGGTCCCGTTCTTCCGCGTCGACATCGAGCGCGAAGCCGACCTGATCGAGGAGATCGCCCGTTTCTTCGGCTACGACAAGATCCCGGCCGTCGTCCCTCCGTTCGATATTCTTGAGGCGGTCCCTTCGGACAAGGACAGGCTCCGCAAGCTCAACGAGGGGCTCTTCCATTACGGGTTCGATGAGGTCATCAACCAGAGCTTCGCCGATCCCGAACGGGAGAGTGTCCTCCGCGGCGGCAAGACCCCCGTCGAGATCCGCAATCCCATTTCGACCAAGGCCTCGGTCCTGCGGACGACCCTCCTCGGCGGCCTGCTCGAGAACACCGCTTGGAACAGGAACCGCGGCCAGGACGGCGTCCACATCTTCGAGATCGGCAACGTTTATTCCTGGAACGAGAACGCCGCGGCCGAGGAACAGGGCCTGGGCCTGTCCACGGCGGGACCGCTCGGCGGGCCGCACTGGAAGGGGAAGCCGGCGGAGACCGATCTCTTCCACCTCAAAGGCGCTTTGGAGGCCGCCCTGGAAAACCTCCGCTACGCGCCGCTCGTCTTCGAGGAGGCGGCCTGCGCCTTCTTCGAGGACGATTATTCGCTGGCGGTTTCGTTCAAGGGACAGACGATCGGCCGGCTGGGACAAGTCCACGGCCGCCTGCTCGACCTGTATTCGGTCAAGGGCCCCGTTTATGCCGCGGAGCTGAATTTAGAGCTCCTCTTCGGCAAACAGCCCCGGGCCTTCGAATACGTACCGCTCCCCCGGTTTCCGGGCGTCGTCCGCGACCTGTCGTTCCTCGTCGGGCGCGACGTTCCCTACCAGGTGATCAAGCTGGCCATCGACAAGCTCGGCCTGCCCCATCTCGAGGATTTCGAGGTCATCGACCATTACGCCGGAGCGAACATCCCCAAGGACAAGAAGAGTCTCTCGCTCCGTTTCACTTTCCGCAATCCCAAGGCCACGCTCGTCGCCGAGGACGTGGACAAGGCCGAGCAGAAGATCGTCAAAAGCCTCATATCCGCTTGTAAAATCCAACTCAGGGAAGGAGGAGGATCGTCGTGAGCACCGAACTGGACCGGATGAAGATCCTGGAAACGAAGATCAGCCATGTCCTCGAATATATCACCAAGCTGTCCGCCGAGAACGAGAAACTGAAACAGCAGATCAAGGACCTCCGCGTCGAAAAGAAGGACATGGAGGAGCTGGCCAAGCGCGCCGGAAAGCTTGACGAGGACCTAAAAAGGTATGAGAATGAGAGAGACCTCGTCCGGGGGAAGGTCGAGGCGATCATCGGCCAGATCGACAAGCTCGGCATATGATTGACAAGATCATCGAAATCGAGATTTATGGACGAACCTATAAAATACGAGTCAAGGGCGAAGAAGACGAGAAGTACATCAGCCATTTGACGTCCTATGTTGATCAGAAGATGGAGGAGATCGCGGTGAAATCGAAATCCACGGACCCGCTCAAGATCGCGGTGCTCGCGGCCTTGAACATCGCGGATGAATATTTCCTGACGCAGCAGAAGTTCGATCAACTGGGCGACGTCATCGGCCAGATGGAAACCGAGATGGATGATTTGGAGAAGCGTCTGTTCCAAGACGGCCTTGAGTACCCCAACATCGAAAAAGCGACATCTTAAGATGGACATAACCTTCCACGTTGTGCGGGATGCTCCGCCGGGGACGCCGGCTCCTTAATCCTCTCGGGTATCTTCTCTCGGCCTCACCTTGTCTCGAGGAGGTGAATTGCCGTGAACAACATCATGTTTTACGCGGGCCTGGCCGTTCTCATCGTTCTGGCCGCCGTGATCATAATCATCCTGCTCAAGAAGAACGCGGGCGCGCGGGGGCTCATGCGGGCCGGGCAGGAGGCCAAAGAGGTCCTGGAAAAGGCCCAATCCCAGTCCGAAAAGATCACCAAGGAGGCCCTCCAGCAGGCGAAGGACAAGCTCGCTTCGGTCGATGCCGAGTTCGAGCAGAAGTCCCGCGAGAAGCACCGCAAGATCAACGAGATGGAGCGGCGCCTGATCATCAAGGAGGAGAACCTGGAGCGGAAGTTCCAAGGCCTCGACCGCAAGGAGCGGGAGATCTCGGCCAAAGAGCGCCGGATCCAGCAGCGCGAGCGGGAACTCGACCTCCAGGACGAGAAGATCAACGCCCTGATCAAGAAGCAGATGGAGGAGCTGGAGCGGGTTGCCGGCCTGACCCAGGACGAGGCCAAAGGCCAACTGATCAAGAAGATCGAGGACGAGGCCCGGATCGAGGCCGTCCAGGTCGTGCGCCGGGTCGAGGAAGAGACGCGGGCCAAGAGCCGCCAGCTCGCCGCTGAGATCATCAGCCAGGCCATCCAGCGCTCGGCGGCCGAGCACGTCGTCGAGACGACCGTGTCCGTCGTCGACCTGCCGTCGGAGGACATGAAAGGGCGGATCATCGGCCGGGAAGGCCGGAACATCCGGGCCCTGGAGATGGCCACGGGCGTCGACATCATCGTCGACGACACGCCCGAAGCCGTCATCCTCTCGAGCTTCGACCCGATCCGCCGGGAAACCGCGCGGCTGGCCATCCAGAAGCTCGTCGTGGACGGCCGGATCCATCCCGCCCGGATCGAGGAAATCGTCGAGAACGTCCGGGCCGACCTCGAAGAGAAGATCCGCCAGGAGGGTGAAGCGGTCGCCTACGAGCTCCGCGTCCAGAACATCCACCCCGAGCTGATTAAGCTCCTGGGCAAGCTGCATTACCGGACGAGCTACGGCCAGAACGTCCTCCAGCACTCTAAGGAAGTATCCTTTCTTGCGGCGGCCATGGCCACCGAACTCGGGCTCAACACGCAGGTCGCCCTCCGGGCCGGGCTCCTCCACGACATCGGCAAGGCGGTCGACCGGGAGGTCGAAGGGACGCACACCGAGCTCAGCGTCGAGCTCTGCCGCAAGTACGGCGAGGCGGAGGCGGTGATCCAGGCGATCGCCAGCCACCACCGCGACGTCGACTTTCCGTCGATCGAGGCCGTCCTCATCCAGTCCGCGGACACGCTCTCGGCCGCCCGGCCGGGCGCCCGCCGGGAACTCCTCGAAACGTATATCAAGCGCCTCGAAAAGCTGGAGGGGCTGGCCAAGGGCTTCGAGGGCGTGAGCAAGGCCTTCGCCCTCCAGGCCGGCCGCGAGATCCGGATCATGGTCGAGGCCCAGAAGGTCTCCGACGACAAGGCGGCCCTGATCGCCAAGGACATCGCGGTGAAGATCAAGAGCGATCTCGAATACCCGGGGCAGATTAAGGTCACCGTCATCCGGGAAATGAGGGCCGTGGAATATGCCCGCTAAGGTCGGGGTTCTCTTCGTCGGCGACCTCATCGGCCGGCCGGGCCGCAACGCGCTCGCCAAGGCCCTGCCCGCGCTGACGAAAAAGCACAAACCCTCGCTCATCATCGTCAACGGCGAGAACGCCGCCGGCGGCGTCGGCATCACCGAGGAGATCGGCAAGGACCTCTTCGAGTCCGTCGACGTGCTGACCTCGGGCAATCACGTCTGGGACAAGAAGGAAGCGATGACCTACCTCGACAAGGAGCCGCGGCTGCTGCGGCCGGCGAACTATCCTCCCCGGAATCCCGGGAAGGGCGCCGTGGTCGTGACCGACGCCGGGGGGATCAAGGTCGGCGTGCTGAACCTCCAAGGCCGCGTCTTCATGGAGGCGATCGACTGCCCTTTTCGGACGGCCGACGCGGAGATAGAAAAGCTCCGGCGGGAGACGCCGATCGTCATCGTCGACCTCCACGCCGAAGCGACCTCGGAGAAGCAGGCCTTGGGCTGGTACTTGGACGGGCGCGTCTCGGCCGTCCTCGGGACGCACACGCACGTGCCGACCGCGGATGAGCGCATCCTGCCGGGCGGGACGGCCTTTATCACCGACGTCGGCATGGCCGGCGCCCGGAATTCGGTCATCGGCATCAAGCGCGAGCAGGCCATCCAGAAATTCCTGACCGCGCGGCCGCAGCGGTTCGAGCCGGAAAAGGGAGGCGTCTTCCTCTCCGCCGTTTTCATCGTGATCGACGCGGCCTCGGGCCGGGCGCTGTCCATCATTCGCGAGATCGTCGTGGAGGACGAAGACGAAAATAAGGGGACATAAGATAGAATATAGAAGACAGAAGACATAAGGCAGAAGGCAGAAGATAGAAGACCGATGAAAAACGCGATGATCGATCTTCCGGTCAAAATTTATTCCGTCAGCGAGATCACCAAACTGATCCGGGAGAAGCTCGAGGAGGCTTTTCCCCTCGTCCTGGTGACCGGCGAAGTCTCCAATCTCCGGCCCGCCGCCTCCGGCCACGTCTATTTCTCGCTCAAGGACGAAAAATGCCAGTTGAAGGCCGTCATGTGGCGGAGCGACGCGGTCCGGATCAAGTTCGCCTTCAAGGACGGACTCCAACTCATCTGCCGGGGCCGGATCAACGTCTATGAGGCCCGCGGGGAATACCAGATCGTCGTCGACCAGGCCGAGCCGAAGGGCAAGGGCGCGCTCCAACTGGCCTTCGAACAGCTCAAGGATAAGCTGAGGGCCGAAGGGCTCTTCGACGAGGCCCGCAAGAAGAAGCTGCCGCTCCTGCCGAAGAAGATCGGGGTCGTCACCTCGCCGACCGGGGCCGCCCTGGTCGACATCCTGCGGACGCTGGAGCGGCGGTTCGCGAAACTGCGGATTCTGATCTATCCGGCCCTCGTCCAGGGCGAAGGCGCCGCCGACCAGATCGCCGCGGGGCTCGATTATCTCGGGAGCCTCGGCGACCTCGACGCGATCATCGTCGGGCGGGGCGGCGGTTCGATGGAGGACCTCTGGGCGTTCAACGAGGAGAAGGTCGCCCGGGCGATCGCCCGCTGCCCGGTGCCGGTCATCTCGGCCGTCGGGCACGAGGTCGACTTCACCATCGCCGATTTTGTCGCGGACATCCGGGCCTCGACGCCGACGGCGGCGGCCGAGATGGTCGTCGAAAAAGAAGCGGCCTTCGCCGAGCGGATTGAGAACCTGGAGCGCCGGGCGCTCCAGGGCGCGCGCTACGCCATCCAGGGGCGCAGGCAGGACGTCATGAGCCTGGCCCAGCACCGGATTTTTCAGAATTTCAAGGTCCGTTTGATGAATATCGCCCAGGACGTCGACGAGCTCGAATCGCGGGCCCGAGAGGTCGTGCGTGGAGAGCAGAGGAAGATCTCCGAGGCGCGGGGCCGGGCCGACCTGCTTTGGGAACACGCGGCCAACAGCGTCCGGCGCCTGCTTCGTGAGCGGTTGGCCGCCTGGGAACGCCTCTCGGCCGGCCTTCACGGTCACAGCCCCCTCGGCATCCTCAAAAAGGGCTACGCGCTGTGCTGGACGGGGGACGGACGGACGGCTGTGACGTCCATCGAGAACGTCCGGGCCGAGGACTCGCTGCGCGTCTCGTTCTATAAAGGCGAGTTCCGCTGCCGGGTCGAGGATGTGGACCCGGACAAGCCGATCGAATCCCGGGATGTTGAAGAAAAAGAATAGGAGGAAATGGGGGACGACGCATGGTGTCCCCCTTTACCGGATAAAGGAGCGGTCATGAAAGACAAGGAATTGAATTTCGAAAAAGCCCTTGCCGACCTGGAAAAGCTCGTCGAGAAACTGGAACAGAGCGGGCTCGGCCTAAACGAATCGCTTGGGCTGTTCGAGAAGGGCGTCCATCTGGCCAAGTATCTCCGGGCCGAACTGGAGAAGGCGGAGAAAAAAGTCGAGATCCTTCTCAAGGACGATAAAGGCGGTATTCGCCGCGAGCCCTTTAGCCTTGAGGATGCCGACGCCGGTGAGGCCGCCGAAGAGGATGGCAAGGACGAGGAGGGCGACGGCGCGCCGGAAAAGAAAGCGGCGCGCGGAACGAAAAAGAAAACCGCCGATGACGGAGGCGACAAGCTTCCGTTTTAATAAAGGGAATAAAGGGGGACGAGGCACAGTGTCCCCATTTCCGAGAAATGGGGACACTGTGCCTCGTCCCCCTATTTGATAATATCATGACCATCGAACAACGACTTGACCGATTCAAAAAGACCGTCGACCGGGAACTCGAACGAGTTCTTTCACGGAGCAACACGATCTTGTTCCAGGCCATGCGCCACAGCGTCCTGGGCGGGGGGAAGCGTTTCCGTCCTCTCCTATGTTTGGCCGCCGCGGATGCCTTCGCCCCGGAGCCGGCCGTCATCCTGCCCTTCGCCTGCGCCGTCGAGCTTATCCATAGCTATTCCCTTATCCACGACGATCTGCCCTGCATGGACGACGACGACGTCCGGCGCGGCCGGCCGACCTGCCATAAAGAATTCGGCGAGGACGTCGCCCTTCTCGCGGGCGACGGCCTGCTGACCCTGGCCTTCGAACTCATGGCCCGGGCCGAGGTCCCGCGCCGGCTTCTGACGAGGAAGATCCAGGTCATCGGCGAGACCGCCGAGCTGGCCGGCGCCGAGGGCATGATAGGCGGCCAGCTCCTGGATATCACCTTCTCCGCCGAAAACGCGACCGAAGCGAGCCTCGGCGAACTGATGCTCAAGAAGACGGGGGCTTTGATCACGGCTTCGGTCCGGGCCGGCGCGCTCCTCGGGGGCGCTTCCTCCGCCGGGCTCAAGGCCGTGACGGCCTTCGGCGAGAACCTCGGCCTGGCCTTCCAGGTCCGGGACGACATCTACGACGCGGCCGAAAAGCCCAAAAAAGGGGCGCCGGCCGGGCCCAACTATGCCCGGGTGTTCGGCGCCGATCGAGCCCGTGACCATCTCCGGCATTTCGTCGAAGCCGGCCTCGAGGCCCTCGAGACGGGGGGCGTCAAAGGGCCTCTCCTTCGCCGTCTGGCCGGGCGACTTTTAGAGAAATAGGTGTATAATCGACCTCATAAAGGCATCATGGCTAAGCTCTTAGACGCGATCTCGGGACCGCAGGACCTCAAAAAACTCTCCGTCGAGGACCTCGGGAAGCTGGCGGAGGAGGTCCGGGCCTATATCATCGAGGTCGTCTCCAAGAACGGCGGCCATCTGTCGGCGAACCTGGGCGTCGTCGAGATCACCCTGGCCCTCCATTATGTGTTCGATACGCCCCGCGACAAGATCATCTGGGACGTCGGGCACCAGAGCTACACGCACAAGATCATCACCGGCCGCCGGGACAAATTCCGCGGCCTGCGCCAATC
>JAPKZI010000201.1 GCA_026393865.1 Candidatus Aminicenantota bacterium | reverse complement strand
CCGTTTTCGATGTCCAGTTCTTGCTGTAATCGATTTCGCCCGTTGACATCAGTTTGTCGGCATCGAGTTGGGCGGCATCTATCATGTTTGGCTGATCGCGGTCCCATTTCTTGATATACCGGGCGCCGAGGGAGAAGTCCGTAAACAATTCTCTTTCAACGCCGATGGCCAGCTCATCGGTGTGGCCGGCTTTCAGTTTGTAATCCTTGTAGCCTATCTGGGCGCCGCCGTTTTTAAATCCGCCGGGCATTGCCCATAGAGAAACTTTGGGCGTACCGTCGGGATTCATAAGGGCCGAACCGTTGGGATTCAAATACTGGTAATAGCCGAACCAGCCGTTGGGATGGGCCAGGTTGATCCAGCCGACCTGGTTGGGAAGAACGTAGCGTGAATAGCTGGCCTTGAGGAGCGTTTTGCCGTCGGAAAACAGGTCATAGATGAGCCCCACTCTGGGCGCCAGGTCCAGCCATTTGTACATCGTGAGGCTTTCCGGAATGCTGCGGTTGTAGGTTTTCCCCAGGAATAAAATGTCGCCCTCGTTCTGGTTCTGCGCGGGATAAACGACACTGTTGTATTCGAGGCGAAGTCCGAGGCTGAGGTTGAGGTTTCTGGTGATCGCCCAGTTGTCCTGAACAAAGCCCGCATAATCGACCACGTGGTCTATGCGGTTAAAACCGTTGCCTCTCAGAGTGAGGGCGCGATAGTAGGTGGAACCATACATGGCAATGCTGCACCCGCCGGTGACCGGATCGCTGACACCGTAAACATCCCAGGTCGTATGGGCATATTGGACCTCACCGCCGAATTTGAGCTCGTGGGTGCCGGCGAGGTTGTCGATAAAGGCGGTGGCATCGGCATTGAACTGGAACCGATTGCGGGTGTAAAGATCATGGTTCCTCCAGGCGTTGCCGGTGGAAATACTGGTATTTTGATCAGTCCATTGGGGATCGCTGCCTTTGGCATTGAGGAGCAATTGATAAAGGACCATGCCGTATTTCAAATTGACAAATAAGTTGCTTCCAAAAAATTTGGTCCACTGGGCATTAAAAACATGGGACGGGCTTGTCTGCAGGATCGTGACGCTCTCCGCACTGAACTTGGAGGCGCCTCGGTCGTCCGTGATACGGTCGGAGTAGTTGTAGGAAAGCATGAATTTGTCATTCGGTCCCGGCTGGAAACTCAGTTTGAGATAGGGGTACGGCAACATGGTTTTGAAGGGTTTCTCGCTGCCCGGGGCAACGCCGGCGGGATAGCCGGCCACAAAGGCTTCCGTCTGAATGAAACTGGCGTTCAGAAAGAACCACAACTTGTCCTTGATGATCGGTCCGCCCAGGGTGAAAACCGGCTCGATTTCTACCTTATTTCCGCTCTTCGACCCGGCCAGCGGCGTGCCGTGCGTATTGACGCTTTTCAACTTCTCCTGGTTGAAGTAGAAGGAGCCGCTGCCGCTGAATTTATTGCCGCCCGATTTGGTCACGACGTTGATCATGGCTCCGCGGACACTGCCGTACTCGGCAGATAAGCCGCCTGCCTGATAGGTTCCCAGGTTGCGCGGAGCAGGGAGTGATTGGAGAAACATCTTGTCCATGTTGGCGGGACGGGCCGTCCGCTGCTTGTCGATCATCGGGCTCTGTCCGATGACCGTGACGTTCTCTTCGATACTGCTCATCTCCATAATGATGTCGATCGTCGCCGTCTTGGAGACCTCAACTCTCACTCCCTTGCGGATCACCGTTTTCATCCCCGTAAGCGCGAAGGTGATCTGGTAATCGCCGGGCGCCAGGGCTATGAACCGGAAAGCCCCTCTCTCTCCTGTGATGACGCTCTGCGAGGGAATGATCATGGCCGGAGAGGTGAGGGTTACAGAGACTCCCTGCAATCCTTCGCCCTCCGGGGCAAGAACACGGCCGACGATGTTGCCGGTTTGGCTCGTCTGCCCAAACGCCAGCCCGGCCATCAGGAGAACAGCGGTCATGAAAAATGCTTTTTTACTCATAAATTAAATCCCTCCTTGGAAAAAGATCGAAACATCCTTTTTTTAGCCACTAAAACCATTTGATGATATCATCCCAAAAATTGCATCACCTCCTTGCCATAAAATTCCCCTGAAAAAATGTGCAATAATAAATTGGATGGAATCCAATTTTTCGGACTTCCCTGCTTCTATTTTGAAGATTCACCAATGGCTTTGACAAGCGATTTTAGGGCAGCTTCAGGATTGGCCGTTGTTTCCACGATCCCGCCGGTGGCCTTGGCAATCTTGGCAAAGACATCATACATATCCGCCGAATGTTCCTTGAAATTTAATTCCGGGGACACTAATTTTAATTACTCCGTTTCGGTGAGTTATGGTTAGTGTCCCCGGAATGACTTGAGGTCGAGATCAGGAATAAAGAAGATCAGACATCCCGCGGCTCGAGGAGCAAGCGCAATCCCGCGAATATCTCCGCGATCCTGTCCTTGGACAAGGCGCCGATTTTCTCGACGAGGTCGGCCTTGTCGACGGTGATGAATTGCGAGACGTTCACAACGCTCGCCCGCTCCAGGTTGCCCTCGCCCTTCCGGAGGAGGACGTTGCCCGGGGCTTCGGCCCTCTGAAGATTGGATGTGAGCTCGCAGACGACGGCCGTCCGGATCCGGCTGACGTTGAACGGGTCGCTCTGGACGACGACATAAGGATGCCGGAAACCCGGACCGGCGCCGGCCGGTTCGCCGAGGTCGAGCCAGAACAGGTCCCCCTGTCGGATCATGGCCGCTCTTTCTCCTTCAGCCGTTTCCGCTGGTATTCGCTCATGGCCTTCCGCCGCGCTATTTCGTCCGGCGCATCGGGTTGGGCGTAGACTTCGTCGAGCTTCTCGATGATGCGGCGGGTTTCTCTTCTCTGGATGTACTCGCGCGCGGCCGAAACGAAAATCTGGCTTCGCGACTTCTTCTGCTCTCTGGCCATTCTCTCGACTTCTTTGAAAACGTCGTCGGGGATCGAAATGGCGATCTTCATACCATTAGTATGCATATATTTCATACCTATTGTCAAGAACCCGACTTCGGCTTACGCCTTGGGGACACGACTGCTCCTGAAGCAATAAGGACGCTCCGGGGGGTAGGGGATTCTCAGCAAGCCGCGGAAACTACAAAAATCCGATAGTCGGGGCTATCCGAAATCACTTCGGCAAATCCATCTGTGCCTGTTATATTCTTTCAAGAGCCGGAAAACAAAAACCAAATTCCCTGCCATCCCTTGACATCGACACCCGCCGGGGCTAGAGTCGATTCTCGAGGGCGGTTCGGTTCGGATGTTGAACCGCCGTGTCGATTTCAGCCGGGAGGAGGCGTAAGACGCGTAAATATTTTGTCGTCATGCTCTTTATGGTCCTTTCTGCAAACGCGGCGATCCTGGCAAACGTGAAAATCGAGGGAGGCTTTTTCGCCGGGCTGAGAACCGTAAATGATGCCGAAATAAAAAGAGTCTATGGCGGAGGATTTATTTATTTTCCCTATCTCGACCTTGAAATATTTAAAGGCTTGACCGTGGGCGGAGGCTACGAATTCGGTTATTCGAAGACCGGGAAAATCGGGCTTTTCGACGAAATTGCGAAGCTCGACATCAGCGGCTTTGAACTCTTTCTTATGTATCAATACCGGGCGAAAATCGTCGTCCCCACCCTCTCCGTGGGCCTGGGATTTTTTTCCTATAAACAGGCTGTCGAAAGCGCCTCCGACCTGCCGCTGGTCGACTTCAAGAAAACGACGGTGATATTTGCCGGAGGATTGAAGATTTATCCCATGGATTCATTCTTCTTTTCCATCGAAGCGAAATATGTCCCTTTAAAAGTCCAGCCCTATGAGGATGTCGTCGACCTCGGGGGGTGGAGATTCGCCGTAGGTTTTGGCGGGACGTTCGGTTTCAAATGAGATTTGACGTGCAAAATGAGGTCTCATCCTATTATTTCTAATTGCTGACTTCGAGGAAGTGGCTTTCGTTTCCGGAATCGTCAAGCGAACTGATCCGGTAGGAAAAAACGGCGGTTTTTGGAAGAGACCGGTCGTTATAGAAAAAAGACATTCCGCTTGAGGACACATCCGCAAGCCATTGATAGGCGCTGTCGGCCGCTCCTTTGGTTTTTCGATAAATCCGGTATTTCACGATGGTGACCTGGTTTTGAGGATTAACCGCCCAGCTGAGCCTATTGACGTATTCTTTGTAGAAAATATATTTGTTTTCCAACCGCTGAAGCCTGAAATTCAGGGGAGGGTATAAAGGAATAAAGCTCATCTTCGTTACAAAGATATTGTTTGGAATCGAGTCGTAAGCATTGCGCACGGGAAAATCCGCCGACGAGGTATTCCCGGTCACATAAACGCTCCCCGCGCTATCGAGAGCCGCGTGAGGCCTCGTATCGTCATTAGTCCCCCCGAGAAGCGTGGAAAAGTTCAGCGTCTTTCCTCCGGGCGTGAATTTCGTGATGAAGACATTCCAGCCCGTCCCCAAATTCAAATTCAGCCCATTGAGGACCGGAAAATCCGAAGACGCAGTTTCCCCCGTTACCAAGGCGGCGCCGGCGCCGTCGACGGCAATATCGGTGACGTCATTGGAGCTTTCCGCCCCTCCAAGGTATGTGGAATAGACGATCGCATTGCCCGACGGGGAGAATTTCGTCACAAACACATCGGACGTATATCCCCCGTGGCCGACATAATGCCCGTTCCAGGTCGGGTCAAAAGCGTCTGCCATTGGAAAATCTGAAGAATTGGTGTCCCCCGTGACATAGACGGAACGAGCGTTATCTACGGCAATCGCGACGCCCATATCCGAGCGCGTCCCTCCAAGAAACGTCGAGAAAATCAAGGAACGGCCGGAGGGGTCGAGTTTTGCGACGAAGGCATCGTACATGTAATACCCCATCAACTGATATCCGCCCCCGATAGTCCGATTATAGGGATTTTGCATCGGAAAATCCGCCGAATAGGTCGTCCCAATGACATAGGCGGCGTTATCGGCATCCACGGCGATACCGGAACCCATATCGCTCTCACTCCCTCCGAGAAAAGTCGAGTACTCCAGGGAATTTCCCGTGGGGCTGAACTTCGTTATAAAGACGTCGCTTGTCTGGCCATGGAGGGTCGAATCATAGCCGTTCAAAACCGGAAAATCCGATGAACGAGTCGTTCCTATGACATAGGCGGAGCCGGAGCGGTCCACGGCGATGCCGAGGCCGGAATCATAAGCGGCCCCGCCGAGAAAAGTCGAGTAGAGGAGGGCATTGCCGGCCGGAGAGAGTTTGGTCACGAAGGCGTCTTCAGCGCCATTCAATGTCGGGTCATAGGCATTCAGCACCGGAAAATCGGGAGAATAAAACGTATAGCCTGTGACGTAGGCAGCGCCGCCGGCGTCGACGGCTATGCTGCGGCCGTTATCGCTGCCGTTTCCGCCGAGAAAAGTCGAATAAACCAACGTCTGGCCGGAGGCCGAGAATTTGGTGATAAAAATATCAACGTTGGTATTCCAGATCGAATCATAAGCGTTCTTGACGGGAAAATCAGGTGAGACCGTGGCGCCCACGACATAAGCCGAGCCTAAGTTGTCGACGGCGATGTCATAGCTCTCATCCCGATCGGACCCTCCCAGGTAAGAGGAATAAACCAAGACCACCGGGTCGATCGTCAAGGGATAGCGTCGGTCATACGATTCCACTTCAAAACCGTAGGTCTGGCCCTCAATTCTCTTGAACTTGGCTTGAACGTCCACCCGTTCTCCGCCGATGTCCTGGTAGCCCACCGGCTTTTGATGGGTCAGTTCGCCGAACTTCGTTCGGACGACGAGATTTCCGTCTCGGTCCAGCCGCGTCGTTTCGACGTTTTGATATACAAAGCGAATCTCCTCCGCGGTCCCCCCGGGTCCTACCAACCAGTCGTACTCCACCCTATTCTCAACGCCGTAGATTTTAAGGTCGATATCGGGGTAGATGTCTTTATATAAGACGGCCGCGGATGTCCGGATATCCGGCCGCCACTTGCCGGTTTCCTTGCCCACGAAATAGTTCACTCTGTATTCGGTCGGCTCCAGGCCGATAACCTCCGGAGAGGGATTGGCCTGAAGGAACCGGATTCTGGAGACATCTCTTTCATAGGTTTGGCCTGAAGGAAGAGGACCGGCTTTTTCCCTTCTTCGCGTCGAATCAAAGACAATTCCTTCCGGAGCGATCCATAGGGTATAAGCCGGCGTTTTAGCATAGAAAAGAGCCCGCGCGTCCGCTTGTCCTCGGTTGGGAACAAAATACAGGGGGGTTTTACCAAAATCGGAAAAAGCATGGAGCGCCGCAACCGCAGGGATTTTTGTTTGTCCGGCCGGCCCTAAGACCGCGGCTGAGGGCCGAAAATGAGGAGAACCGGTGATGAACACAACGAATCCGATAATGATGAATCCTAAGATGATAGTTTTTCGATTCATGGGTTCCTTCTATCCTTAATCCGCGAAATCAAGGCTCGTTGCTGATTTCCGCGTAGCCGCTCTCCCGGCCGTTTTCGTCGACCGACGTGATCCTGTAGGCATAGCGCGCCGTCTTTTTTAGGCCGCGATCGTCATAGAGGAAAGACGTCCCGCTGGGGTGGATATCCGCCAGCCATTGATAACTGCCGTCCGCTGCGTCTTTGGCCTTCCGGTAAAGCCGATAATAGGCGATTTTTATCGTATTTTCTGGATTGGCCGTCCAACTCAGCCTGTTGACCGATTCCTTAAAGAAAATGTAGCTATTTTCCTGCTGTTGAAGCCTGAAATTCCTCGGCGGATAGGGAGGAATGAGGCGCAACTTCGTCATGAATACGTCCGTGTTGCCGTTATAGGTCGGATCATAGGCGTTGGACACGGGAAAGTCCGACGAGCCCGTGTTCCCGGTTACATAAACATCCCGGGCGGCGTCCACGTCGATGGCCCAGCCGTAATCAGCGCTGTTTCCTCCCAGGAACGTCGAAGCGGCCAACGTGTTTCCTTCCGGCGCGAATTTCGTCACGAACGCCTCGGAAGAGTTTTTCAAGGTTGAACTCAGAGCGTCAAACACCGGAAAATCCTTTGAATACGTGAATCCTACGACATAGGCCGCCCCGGCGCTGTCGACCGCGATACCCCAGCCGCTGTCCGCGGCCGAGCCTCCCAGGTACGTCGAATACGCCAGAGCTTTGCCGTCCGGGGAAAATTTGGCGACAAAAGCATCTTGTCCGCCGTTCTGGGCCGAATCATAAGCCTTCACGGCCGGGAAGTCCGAAGAATACGTACTTCCCGTCACATACGCAGACCCGGCGCTGTCGACCGCGATGCCGTTGCAGAATTCCGATTCGGCGCCTCCGAGAAACGTCGAATACACCAAGGACCTGCCGTCCGGCGCGAATTTTGTCAGGAAGGCATCGGAGACTCCGTTTTGGGTCGGGTCATAAGCGTTGAGCACGGGAAAGAACATGGAATATGTGGAGCCTGTGACATAAACGGAACCGGCGCTATCGACGGCCAAGTCGGCCCCTTCGTCAATGCTCGACCCTCCGAGGAAGGTCGAAAAGACCAAGGATCCGCCGTCGGGCGTGAACTTGACCACGAAAACATCCGAGGAGCCGCTCCAATACGGATCATACGCATTCAGGACCGGAAAATCCGGCGAAGAGGTTTCTCCCGTCACATACGCCGACCCGGCGCTGTCGACGGCGATGCCTGTGCCCGATTCGGTATCGGACCCTCCCAAAAAAGTCGAATATTCGAGGGCGTTGCCCGCGGCCGATAGTTTGGCGACGAAAGCGTCGTCATAGAATCCGTTAAAGGTCGAATCAAAGGCATGAAAAACGGGGAAATCCGAGGACACGGTTCTTCCCGTAATGTAAGCGCAGCCGCTTCCGTCCAGGGCAATGCTGGACCCGGAATCCCACGCGCTGCCTCCCAGGTAGGTCGAATAAACGAGCGCGCGGCCGTCCGGCGTAAACTTGGCTACAAAGGCATCCGAACTCCCGTTCCAGGTCGGATCAAAGGGGTTGAAAACCGGAAAACCTGAAGCGTCCGACCCTCCGGTCAGATAAACCGAACCCGCGCCGTCGACCGCGATGTCCGAGCTGCCGTCTCCGCCGCTTGCGCCCAGATAAGTCGAGGTGACGAGAATCATGGGGTCGATAACAAGCGGGTAATCGGGATTGAAGGCTTCGGCCTGAAAGCCGTACGTGTCCTCGGCGATCGCTTTGAAGGACACCTGAATCTCCCGTTCGGTGCGGTCGATCGTCTGATAACCGACCGGCTTTTTATGCCTGAACTCGCCGCATTCCGTGTGAATGATCAAATTTCCATCTTGATCGATTTCCGTCTTCCGGATGTTTCGATACGCGAAACGGATGTCCCCCACGGTCCCGCCGGGTTTCACGATCCAGTCATATTCGATCTGCGCGTCGACGCCATAAATTTTGAGGTCGATGCCCGGATAAAGTCCGTCATATGTCACGGCCTGAGAGGTCGGGATATCCGTCCTCCACTTGTCCGGATCGCGGCCCATAAAATAGTTCACTCTGTGTTCGGCCGGCTGAAAGGCGATGACGCGCACCGCTTCCTTGGCGCCCAAAAATTTTATTTTGGTTATGTCCCTTTTAAGATTCGCCGACGAATCAAAAACCAGTCCTTCCTTCGTCATCCACAGGGTATAAGAGGGCGTGATGGCGTAGAACAGGGCCCGTTCATCCACTTGGCCAAGGTTCGGAATGAAATAGAGAGGGACCTTGGCGAAAGAAAAATTCAGGCGGGCTGAAATAGGACTCGGACCCAAGCCCGGGCGGATCAGGGGAGCCCGTTTTTCCATGTGGCCGGCGCTCAGCAAGGCCAAGCCCAGGATCAGGAGAGCCGGGCAACGAGAGGATGTCTTCATGACCTGTTAAGTATGATCTAGCAAATCCATCTTTTTCAAGATCGCGTCGAACCGCGGATCGCGGGCGAGGACCGGCATGAGCATTTCCGCATAGACGTGAATGTGGGGCATGATCGTATCGCGCTCCCGGATCGCGGTTTCCAGCCATTGGAAGGCCCGATCGAGATCTCCGAGGGCGGCGAATCCCCAAGCTATATTCACGGGTGAAACCGCGAGTTTCTTTCTGTCCTCGAGCAGCCCGGCCAAAATCTCCTCGGCCTTTTTGCGGTCTCCTTTCCTCAGATGAGACAGAAGGAGCATCCCTTCAGCCCAACCTGGGAAATTGACGAGCTCGCGCCCTTTTTCGAGCGTCCGAATGGCTTCGTCATAAAGGCCTTTGAGGTAGTAGGCCATTCCGGCGTGCAAATAAGCCAAGCCGACGCTGGGATCGATCTGCTGGAGCTTCGCAAATTCTTCCAGGGCTTCGTCGTAGCGGCCGGCCATGTTATGAAGGGCGATCGACCAGGCATAGAAGAGGGGCATCAGCGGATCGATGGCCAAGGTGCGCTTGATCTCCCGGACGCTTTCGTCGAACCTCTTCTTCTGCATCAGCAGGAAGGCATACGACCCCCGGGACATCGCGTCGCCCGGGTTGAGGGCCAGGACCCGGCGGAAGCTCTCCTCGGCGGCCGGCCAATTCCATTCGAACCAGAACTGGAGCATGGCCGCGACCGCGTGAGCTTTGGCCAAATCCGGGTCCAAGCTCAGGGATTTTTCAAGGGCCGCTTTGGCTTTCGGATACACCTCGGCCCACGGGGCCAGATTCAAATTCCCCTGGGCGGCAAAGACGAAGGCGACGCCGGTGTAGGCCAGGGCGAAGTTCGGGTCCCGGCCGATGGCTTCCTGAAAGAAATCGAGGGCCTTTCCGAAGGCCTCCGGATTCGGCCGGGCGCTGAAGTAGAGCCCCTTCAAATAGAGATTGTAGGCTTCCGGGTCGCCGGTGGATCGCCTCTTGAGGGCCGTTTTCTCCCCGGCCAGTAGTGTGACCTTGAGATGCTCCACGATGGCCAGCGAGATCTCGTCCTGGATGTCGAAGACGTCGGCCTCCTCCCGGTCGAACCTCTCCGACCACATGTGGAGGCCGGTCCGGGCATCGATGAGCTGGGCCGTGACCCGGAGCCGCTTTCCGGCTTTCCGGACGCTCCCTTCGAGGACGGCCCGGACGTCGAGCCTTTTCCCGATCTCCCGGACGTCCAGTTTCAGGCCATTGAGAGCGAAGGCCGAAGTCCGGGCCACGACCCGGATCCCCTGGATGCGGGCGAGGGCGTGGATGAGCTCTTCGGCCAGCCCTTCGGCGAAATATTCCTGGTCCCTGGCCGGGCTCATATCGGCGAAAGGCAGGACGGCCAGCGAGGGCAGGACCTCTTTCGGCGCCGCCGCTTCGCCCACCGCCGCCCGCCGGCCGCTCTCGCCCTTCAGGGCAGCGATGACGCCGTCCATGTCCGGATAGCGGTCGGCCGGCTTTTTTTGAAGGCACTTGAGGATGACCTCCTCCAATCCCGGCGGTACTTCAACCCTGAGCGCCGAGGGCCGCGGGGGCGCCTCGTTCAGGATCCCGTAAAGGACGGCCTGTCCGTGCTCTCCCGGGAACGGCCGCCGCCCGGTCGTCATTTCATAAAGGGTGCAGCCGAAGGCCCAGATATCGGTCCGCCCATCGGCCTTCTCGCCCCGAACCTGCTCGGGCGACATATAGGCCGCGGTGCCCAAGACCGTCTGAGGACGGGTGAGGGCTGCGCCGCCTTCGAGCGAGGCCAATCCGAAATCCGTGATCCGGGCCTGCCCCTCCCGGCCGAGCATGATGTTGGCCGGCTTGATGTCCCTGTGGACGACTCCTTTTTCGTGGGCGGTCTTCAGGCCCTCGGCGATCTGGAGGGCGATATCGATCACTTCGAGGATTTGCATGGGCCCCGCGGCGATCTTATCCTTGAGGCTGGGGCCGTCGATGAAGGCCATGGTGAAGAACGCCGCCCCATCGGCCTCGTCGACTTCATAGATGGGGCAGATGTTCGGATGGTCGAGAATGGCCGCGGCCTGGGCTTCGCGTAAAAACCGCTCCTTGGCCTCCGGGGCCAGGCTGAATTCCTCGGGCAGGAATTTGAGGGCGACCGTCCTTCGCAATCTCGTATCCTCGGCCTTGTAAACGACGCCCATCCCGCCCCGGCCGGCGATCCTCTGAAGCTTATACCTGCCGCCGATCAGGCGTCCGGGCTGATATCGATCCTCGGGTCCGGCGATGGTCCGGGTGAAGGAGAATCCTTCGTTTTCAGGATGCCCGATCCTCGTCCCGCAATGGGGGCAGAAGCCGGCGTCGGAGGCCGTCTCGAATTGGCAGTTGGGGCATTTCACGGTCGCGTTTCCCTTTATCCAGTGCGTCTATTATATTCATTCGAGAGCCGGAAAACAAAAAGGAAATTCCCTGCTATGCGGTTGCCCGGCTTGGGTGAAAAATTGACGATCCTCGTGCAAACGCCTTCATCCGGGAGATCCGACTCCAGGACGGAAATACCCTTGATTTAAGTCGAATCAACGGGCTGCTGATCGCCGGCCAAATTCCCTTATTGGCGGGGATCGTGGTGGCCGTTAAGCGGGGAGCCGAGATCTTCCAATGAAATATTTTCCTTGTCCGAAATCGACTGAATTGGTGTGACGTATAAAATAAAAGGTTAGCTGAAGTTCTTTTAATCGGCGGCGCGATCGATGCTCTTGTTATAATACTTTTCGCGACTTTGTTTCACGTTCACGTTTTCGGCCGACGTCCCTAGCAACGAGCTGGATCCGAGGGTGTAGGATCGGATCTTTCCCGCTATCCGTTTTCAGGCATATTTTGCTCTCTAATGAGAATCCCGAGCCCGATGCGACGTCTATAATTTGGATGGAATTCGAAATGGGACCAATAAAAGGTCACGTAAAGGAGATAGCTTTATAAGGAGAGCTTCAAGATTCGGATATTTTCACTATAATATAATGGTTGACACTAGTATGCGCTCCTTTGCTTTGAAGTCAGAAAGCGTGAGAATTAAGGCGAAGGGTATTTCAAAATTGCTTTGGGAATGAAAAGAAGCTTGGGAGGATTTCAATCGATTTAATTTTGAAGATATTCAGTCTGGTTTTTTTAACTGTTAATTTTGTATTTCAACCGAATTTCGTTTTTTGGGCTAATGACAATTCAAAGCTTCTCTCATCATTTGAAGAATCAAAGGCAGCTGGAGAAAGGTTTTTAGAAGAAGGAAATTATCTTAAAGCATTTGAGCAATATGAGGTTGCTTTCAAATTATCTCAAGGACTAAAGGACAGTAGAGAGGAAGTCAATATTCTCATGAGATTGGGATTGGTCAATTGGAATTTGGGGCGAATGGAAGTGTCTTTTTCCTTCTACAATAGGGCACGAGAATATGCCCAATCTCATGGTCAGAAATATATTCGAAAAGAATGTGAGATAGCGCTTAAAATATATCAGCTATATATAAAAGGCAAAAATTGCCGTATTTCTGGCCAGTTTGATCAATCAATTAAATATTATGAAGAAGCAATTCGCCTCTCGCGAATTATTAAAAGTGTAAATCATGAAGTCAAGTGCCTTAGGCAGATGAGTCTCAATTACTGGGAGATGAGTAAGATAGATGAATATTTTAGGTTGACTGAACGAGGACAGAAACTTGCCCAAAAAATTAATAATCGCAGAGAAGAAGGTATTAGTTATAATAATGTCGGGCTTTATTATTGGAAAAAAAATGAATTTTCTACTGCGCTGAAATATTTTCAAATATCTCTTGAGATCGCCGAAAAGGAAAACCAGCCGGTCAACAGCTCTGATTGTTTAACAAATATTAGTTTGGTCTATTCGGATTTAGGCGATTATGACAAGGCATTGGATTATTTAAATCGAGGAATATTGATAGATCAAGAATTAAATAATGATTATAACCTTACAACTGACCTGAATAATATGGGAAATGTCTATTTAAATAAAGGCATCATAACAAAGAACGATAATTATTATAAGTGTGCTTTAGAAAATTTTTATAATTCGTTAATATTAGCTCAAAGAATTCAAAATAAGAAAGTTCAAAGTATTGTCCAAAATAACATCGGAGAAGTCTTTTATGCTCAAAATCAATATGATCAAGCTTTAATTTATTATAAAAAAGCTCTTTTAAATGCGAACGATTCTGGATTTATAGAATTAGTGAGTATGCTGTATAACAATATTGCCAATCTTTATTTAAAGCAGGATTTGTACATGAAAGCGATTAATTATTATGGAAAATCTATTGATATCGCGGCGAAAATCAATTGCGAAAGAATTCTTTGGGAATCATCATTTGGTTTGGCACAATGCTATGAAAAGAATAAAGAATATTTCCAAGCCATAGAATATTACAAAAATGCAATAGGTATTATTGAAAAAACTAGAAGTCAAATTAATCTAGATACTTTTAAAGCAAGGTATGTAAGGAATAAATCCAAGGTTTACGAATCATTTATTAATCTCGTATATAAAATTAAGGAAAAAAGCAAATATGAAACTTTAGAAGAAAATATGTTTTATTATATTGAAAGAGCAAAGGCACGAGCGTTTATAGAAATTCTGCTAGAGTCGAAGATTGATATCGGCAATAAATTGGGCTTAGCACAACGAAAGGAATTAGATGATGTTTCAGAAAAAATATCTTCTCTTTATATGGAAATAATGAGGAATGACCGTAAAGCGAAGAACAGAAAAAAGCTTGAAAATAAGCTTTCTCAAGAAGAAGATAATTATTTACGGATAATCTCAAATATTAAAACAAGAGATCCAACGATCGCTAGTATCGTCTCTTCTGAACCGTATTCATTATCAAACCTTCAAAAGAATGGACTGGATAATCATACAGCTATTTTCGAATATTTCATTGGCGAACAAACATCTTTTCTCCTATTCATCACTAGAACAAGATGCAAGATATTTACTTTACCATCGCGACAAGAAATTGAGGCATCGATTAAAGCATATATAAAATACATTTCTTCCCCACCGCATTTAAATATTGATGGAAATTTCGCGGCAAAACGGATATTCAGGGAGTTGCTGTTTCCATTAAATGAGAAATTACAGGATGAAATAAGAAAATTAGTTATTATTCCTGACGGAATACTTTATTATCTGCCTTATGAAACTTTAGTAATGACAGAATCCAAGAATTCATTCGAATATTTAATTAACAAATATCAGGTTTCTTATATGCCTTCAGTTTCTGCGCTCATGTTAATTCAAACAAAGAATGAGGAAAATGGTGGTTTTAAGGGCCTTTTAGCTTTTGGAGATCCGATCTTTCAATTTAAGAAAAAAATGTCATCAGTTAATAAAAGCCTAGACAAAATTCTACCGGAAACGTATATCACCCAAGGATTCGCTTTTTCTTCACTCCCATACTCAAAAAAAGAAGTAAATATTATTTCGAAATATTTTTCGAAAGATCGAAGATTCATCTACTTAGGAAAAGATGCAAATAAGGATAATTTAAAAGCGAAATCTAATGACAATTACCAGATTATTCATTTCGCTTGCCATAGTTTTTTAGATGAACAGCAGCCGATAAGATCAGCCCTGATCTTAAGCCAGGACTTTGTTGGCTTGAATGATGGAATATTGCAGGTGCGAGAAATATATAACATGAAGCTTAACGCAAATATGGTTGTACTATCTGCATGCCAAACAGGAAAGGGAGCATTAGAAAAGGGAGAAGGCTTCCTCGGTCTTCAGCGGGTATTTTTCTATTCGGGCGCAAGGTCGGTATTGTCAACACTGTGGTCAGTTAATGATAAATCGACGTCATTTTTCATGGGAAAATATTATGGATATTTAGCCGAAGGATATTCTAAAGCGTCCGCCTTACGCTTAACTAAGCAAAAGATGATTAATTCGAAATATTCTCACCCCTATTATTGGGCAAGCTTCGTGCTAAATGGAGAGCCTGATTCGAAAATAATATTTCATTAGTAGGGTCCGCTGAAATAATCGAAAGTTTGACTTTTTTTCGACAGTTGTTAGGGCCTAAAAAAAATCCTCCCTCGTAAAATCAACAAGTTACGTCAAAAAAGCTAGTGTACAGTGACGTTCATTGGGTATCACCTCCTCTCGCCGAGAAGAAGATACCACGGGTTCAGTCCCCAGGTGGTACACTTTTCGTTCCCATTATTGGTACATTATTCCATGCCTATCGACAATCGTTGAAGATCAACGAAGAGGCCGTGGCCGCCGAGGCGCGTTACGATGGGAAGTTCGTTCTCCGGACGAACACCGATCTTCCGGCGGCGCTCAAACGTATAAGAGCCTGTGGCGGGTGGAGCGGACGTTCCGGGAGACGAAAAGCACGTTTGAGGTTCGGCCGATCTTCCATCACAACGATGAGACCACGATCAGACACATCGTCGCGGGGTTTTTGGCGCTGCGGTTGGAGGTGGACTTCCAGAGAAGGCTCGATGAGCGCGGCGTAAAGGCGTCGTGGCCGACGCTGATGCGGAATCTGGCTTAAGTGCAGGCGGTCCGGGTGGAGTTGGGCGGAAAGACGTATCTTCTCCGAACGGACCTCCAGGGCTCGGCGCATCAGGCGTTCCAGGCGGCCGGCATGCGGCCCCCCTCGCCGGTGACGATGATGGCATGAGAAGAATGACCGGCGCAGCGACAAAGAATTTTTTGGAGCCCGTAACTTATGGATTATGAAAAAGATCTATTTTCCAACTGTCGAAAATAAGTTAAACTCGGGTCAAACATCAGGAACGAGAAGACTTTGGACAAGCGAAGCTTGCCTTTAGGAATCCCCGGACGTAAGTTCGGGGTTGGTTCAATCGATTAAAAGAAATTTCATAAGAGGTGATTCAATAATCCCCCCAGTTTTAGTAAATCCTGATACTATCCAGAAATAATACTTATTAGAATTCCATTCATTCGCTAATTTAGCAGGGATTAAGAAGCGACTCTCAAAAAGTTTTTGGCTTCTCCAGATTAGCATCAGTCTTTCATCAAAAATTTCTAGAATAAAATATTCCACGAGTTCGTTTTGGCTCCAGGTAAATTCCATGTTAGATTTTGTGCGGCAACTATTGCTTAAATCGAATATTCTGTTTATTTGCTGATTGTTTTCGCGCAATTCTTCTTTATTGAAATTCAATTGAGGAAATATTTTAAAGAGTACTAAAAGGCAAGTTAAAAATAATATTATTTCTAAAAGCACAATTACTTTGCTCCAAAGCAGCTTGGACGTGTAAGTATGCCGCAAGAAACTCTTTTTCTTAAGTTGGGAAGTCGTATTCTTATCGACCCAAGTATCGAGTTCCTTGTTGAAGAAATTGGCTCCCCTTTGTATCTCTAACAATAATGTAAACTCCCGAGCACAAGAAGCACATTCTGTTATATGATCGATTATTTCTACTTTGTATTCAGCTGGTGTTCGAACGCGAAAGAACTTGTTGAGTGTTTCATGAGATAGACAACCTCTCACTGATGACGAAATCTTACCGTTAACATAGGCCTGATAAAAGTTACATAAATCTTTATGGGTTATTTTCATAATCTATATTCTTTTCTTTTAGTATTATTTTAAGGTCAGACAAACCGCGGTAAAGCAAATTACGCGTTTTATCTTTGCTCCAATTGAAATATAACGCTATTTCATCAATGCTCATATTTAGGAGATATAATTTCACTACTTTCCTTCTGGTCTCTATAAGTCCGCTTACTGCTTTTCCAACGATATCTTTGATATCCATTTCTCCGTAAACCAAATCTGATGCATATGCGTTATTTTGCGTAGCAATTTGCTTACTTTTTTCGAATAAATAAACGCCCTCTTCTCTTTTAAATTTTCTAAACTGATCGATGATCGAGGACTTCACAACTTTCTTTAAATAAGACGAATAATTTGTTATTTTTTTCTCATCATATATAATTCTCCATATTTTTATCTTAACCTCTTGAAGAATATCGTCAATTTCTAACCCGAATTTATTTGGATTGTATTTATAGATACTCGACCTTAGAAAACTCGAAAATCGTAAAAAAATCTCTTCAAGTTCTTTTTCCTTGCTCTTATCCCATCTCATATCAGGGCTCGTATGCTTAGAAAATAAAATAATATAAGATTTATGGCAACGCTACAATAATATAGATGTCAATTTATTATTTTTTTCTCATAACAAGATCAATAAATATCAGTCCCCTCTTTTTTCCTCCCCTAAATTCCTTTATTATAAGGCCGTAAAGGTATATCCCAGGCCAAAAATGCTCCCGCGCGAAGAAACCTGCGACGACGTCGAACCCAAGAGCCCACCCCGGAAGTCCGGTTTAAACTGGCCCTTCCTCAGGATGCGGATCAACCAGCTCATCGCTCTCCTTCTCATAGGCAGCTGCGCCCTAATCCTGCTCGTGATGATGAGGCTCCACCTCTTCAGCTACTGGGTTGAGTTCCTGAACAGCTCGAAATACCTGAAATTCGCCTCCTGGCCCCTGTTGATCTCGCTTATAGGCATCATTTCGGCCATGGCCCTCCAGACCATTTTGTGGTTCAGGTATAAGCCTGAGACCTTGAACGGGGAGGGAAAGGACGCCGCCTGGCCGGCCGTCTCGGTCATTGTGGCCGCCCTGAACGAGGAGGCGTACATCGAGAGCTCGCTCGAGGCGATTTTCGCCGGGAATTACCCTGAGGATAAGCTCGAGGTCATCTGCGTCAACGACGGGTCCACGGACGGGACCGCGGAGTGCTTGGGGCGGGCCAAGAAGAAGTACGGTGACCGGCTCAAAGTCGTTCATTTTAATAAGAATCTGGGCAAGAGAAAAGCGCTCTATGTGGGATACAAGCTGGCCAAGGGCGAGATCATCGTCACCATCGACGCGGACAGCAAGGCCGGGAGGAACGCGGTCCGGAATCTGGTCGTCCCGCTCATACGGGATGAACGCTGCGGGGCCGTGGCCGGAAGAATCGCCGTCCTGAACGAGAAGGCCAATTTTCTGACCCGGATGCTGGCCGTGCGCTATTCGATCTCCTTCGATTTCGGGAGGGCCTACCAGAGCGTCTTCGGGACCGTGGTCAGCTGTTCGGGATCTTTGATGGCCGTGAGACGGAGCCTGTTCGGGAGCGTCATGGGGGATTTTATGGGACAGACGTTCCGGGGCGTACCCGTCATGCACGGCGAGGACCGGGCCCTGACGACGCTCGTTTTAAAAGCGGGTTATGAGGTCAAATACCAGTCCAGCGCTGTCGTCTATACGACCGTCCCGACCAGGATGGGCGAGATGAACAAGATGTACCTGAGGTGGACGCGGAGCTACGTCCGGGAGACGGTCTTTCTGGCCAGATTTATTTTCTCGGGCAAAAGGCGGACGCGGCATAGGATCCTGCCGGTCATCGACTTCGTCTTCCTCAATTTCCTCCCTCCCTTCCATCTGCTGGCGATCGGGGTTATCGCGTACGCCTTCGTGATCGATCCGATTTCGCTCCTGCGACATTCGATTTTCATAGCCATCCTGGCTTTTATCCTGTCGCTGTATTATCTGCGGACGAATAGGAGTTGGGCTTTCCTGTATGGGATTCCCTACGCGATCATCGCCGCCTTTTTCCTGTGGTGGATCGTCCCCTTTTCCCTGCTGACGATGAAGAACCAGTCCTGGGTGACAAGATAGCCCAGAGAATCACGGCCAGGGCCGCCGCTATCCCCGCTATGAACAGGCCCCAAGGTTTGCCCGGAAGGACGACCTTAGCCGCGTCGCCGGTGACCACGTAGCCGGCCCAGTAATAGGGGTGGGAGAAGGCGGGGGAGCGGATCAGGTCGAGCTTGGCCGCGCGCAGGGCGTCCGTGATCGGGTCGGCGGCGCGGAGGCGGCGGTAGAAGCGTTCCATGAGCTGGGAGCCGGCCTCGTCGTTGACGGACCACAGGGTCATCAGGACGGAGGAGGCGCCGGCGTAGAAGAAGGCCCGGTTCAGGCCCTCGATGCCTTCGCCCCGGACGAAGCGGCCCAGCCCCGTCTGGCAGGCCGAGAGGCCGACGAGGGAGGCCCGCAATTTCAGATTGTAGATCTCCCGGACCTGGACGAAGCCGTCCTCGGGGGAGGCGGGATCGAGGGATAAGACGATCGAGGAGCGGGCCGGCCGCTGATCGTCGATGAGGCCGTGGGCGGCGAAGTGGATGATCTTGTAGTCGGCGAGGGGGACGGATTGGAGCGTTTTTTCCGAGGCGAGAGCTTTGACGTAGACGTCGGCGCGGCGGGGCTTGAAGAGCGCGGCGATGCGCTTGACCTCCGTTCCGCTGAACTTCAGGGGGAAGAAGCGGAAGGCGGAGGAGGCGTAGAAATTCTGGAAGATGTCGGCCTTATCTTCGGCCCCGTAGTCGGGGTCTCCGAAGGCGAGCAGGTCCTTCTTCGGCTTGGGTCCGCCCTGTCGGCCGCGCAGGATGATCTCGCGCAGGGAAGAGAGTGACGGAGCATATGCGACCGCATAATCCTCGATCAGCCAGGCCTCTCGGCCGTCGCTCCGGCGAAGCGTCTCGAACGGCAGGAAATGGAGGATGTCGTCGGGGATAAAGACCAGCCGCTTCGCGGCTGGATCCAGGCCGGGGCGGACCAGTTCGGCGAAGAGCTCCCGGCCGAGACTGAAATCGGAGGCGTCCTTGTCGCTGACGACCTTGAGGTAGGCCGAGACCTTGGCCTGGAGCTCCTTGCGGGCCGGGATCGGAAAGATCTTCAGGCCTTTATTGTCGAGGGCGAATCCGTAGGAGCCGTCCTTGCCCACGGAGTAGGAGATGAACGTCGTCCCGGCGTCGGCGAGCGTTTTCCGGGCTTCGATGAGCGGGATGACCTCGGGGTATTTCAGGCCGGCGTAGGCGGGGCTCGAGGCGCGGATCTCCCGCTTCAGCTTTTCGTAGTCGTCCTCGCCCCGGCTTATGCTTTCGCCGAGATCGGCCTTCTGGCCGGCTGTCAGGTTCGGATCGAGAAGCTTCTTGTAAAAGTCATTGAGTTCCCTGGCGAGCCTTTTTTCCTCGCGGGCGAGCCTGAAATCGATCCCTTGGAGGAGCGGCACCTGGGCTACCTCGATGCTGTCGAGAAAGGCGCGGGCCTTGGCTTTCTCCAGATAGAAGAAGGCCTGGGTGTCGTAATCCTTCCCGGGATCGGAACGATGGAGGCGAACCAGGACGTCGATGAGGTTGTGATAGGCTTCGATCCTCTTGTCGGTGCCCAGGTAGCTGGCTTTGAGCTCCTCGAGATCGAGCGAGGAGCGGGCGCTTTCGATCACGGAAATGGAGTCTTTGTAATAAGATAGCGCTTCGTCGAGGCGGCCTTGTTTGGCGGCGGAGTTGGCCAGTTCGAGCAGGGCTTCCCAGAGGACGTGCCCTGTTTGGATTTGGACGGCGATGTCGATCGCCCGCCGGGAATATTCGGCCGCCTTGTCGTAATCGCCCAGATTGTAATAGACGATCCCGAGGTTGTTGGCCGTGAGGCTGATCCCTTCCTTGTCGGCGGTGCTTTCGGCGATGCGCAGCGCGCGCTCGAAATAAGCCAGGGCTTTCGACGGATTTCCCATGTCGGAATGGACGGTGCCGATGTCGTTCAGGATGTTGACGGCCGTCTTTTTGGCCCGCTCGACGTCGATGAGGTCCAGGGCTTTGCGGAAATATTCGAGCGCCTTGCGGAAATCCTCAGCGCTGCCGCTGAGCAGGCCTTTTTTCCGGTAGACGATGCCGATGTTGTTGAGGTCGATGGCCGTATAATCGCGGCCGAAGGCCTGCTGGTCGAGGAGGAGGGCGGCGTTCAAGGTGGCCAGAGCCCTGTCGTAATCGCCGATCTCCTGGTAGGCGATGCCCATATTGTTGAGGGATTCGTTCTCGGACTGAGGGTTTTTGACGGCGCGGGCGATGGACAGCGCCTGGTCGAAATATGCCAGCGCCTTCGAATAATCGGCGATTTTCAAGTGATAAGCGCCGATGTTATTGAGGCAGATGCCCTCGTCTTTTTTGTTGCGGATGGCGCGGGCGATCCCGAGCGCCGTTTCGTTGAGGCGCTGGAATTCCGGGAAATCGTCGAGGTACCAATAATCGCGGCTCATCTGCCTGAGGCACTTGAGCTCGTGGTCGGGGCTATCGATCTTGGCGGACAGGTCGATGGCTTTCTTGAACGCCTCGATGGACCGGGAATAATTTTCCTGGTCGAGCAGGGCTTTAGCTTGGGTGTAGAGATCGGCGATGGCTAGGGCGGCGGAGGCGAAGCCGTTTAGGCCATCGAGTCCCGCGCTTTTGGCCAGGGCAAGTGCGTCGAGATAGGCGGTTTTCGATTCCGCCATCCGGCCGAGGTTCCAGAAGAGGAGGCCGATCTTCAGGTGCGCTTCCGCCTCGTTTTTATGGGCTTTGTCTCCGGCCGCAAGGGCGACGCAGTCCTTGAAGAGGGCGAGCGCTTTTTCGAACTCCCCGGCCAGGCGGAGCTTTTCGGCCTGAGCGAAGAGATCGCTATAGCGGGGCGAGGCTTGAGTCGGAGCGGTTTGAGGAGGGCAGGACGCACGGGGATGGAGGACGAGCGGAAAAAATATAAAGACGACGAGGAGGACGAGCGGAGCGATTCGTAAATGCCGTTTCATCTAACGGCATATTAGAATACAAAAACCTTCAGATATAAAGCAAAAAATGAGTTAATGAGTAAAGTTGTCTGTAATCGCGAGCGATCGAAGGGTGCGCGGCAATCTCCATGATAATCCCCCCACACCCCCCTTTTCTAAAGGGGGGATTATCCCCGTCCAAGATAGAATCTTTTCTTTAGCTCGCTCTTCGCTCAGTCTCCCGATCCCGGCTTGATGATGGGAGCGTCGCCGGTGGGCTTGACGATCCCGCCGAAGGACGGGAGCGCCGAACCCTTCGTCTTGGATCCGCTGCCGATGAGCGCGGCCAGCCAAGGGAACAGAGAGATGACCGATTGGGTGATCGCCAGCTTGAGATTGAGCTTGGCGGTCTTCTTCTCGGCGGAGTTCAAGTTGGGAACCGCCATCAGGAGAAAACCGAAGCACAAGAGCACGGCGACCGGTTTGAGTAAGGATTTTTTCATCGTGGTCTCCTTTGATAGATTAGTCGGGCTACGGCGAGAAAAATTGAATCGGGAACGCTCGGACGGCGAGCGCTCGGTTTATTTCTTGAAGAAGTAGGCGATTTCCCACTCGGCGGTCTCGCGGGCGTCGGAACCGTGGGTGGCGTTCCGCTCCACGGAAAAGCCGAATTCCCGGCGCAGGGTGCCCGGCTTGGCCTGGGCGGGGTCGGTCGCGCCCATCACCTGGCGCCAGTGGGCGATGGCGTCGTCGCGCTCGAGCGTCATCACGATGGCCGGCCCGGACGACATGAAATTCGTCAGGTCCTCGTAAAAAGGCCGGCTCTTATGGACGATGTAGAATCCTTTGGCTTCGTCCTTCGTCAGATGGAGCATTTTCATCGCGGCGATCTTGAATCCCTCGTCCTCGATGCGCTGAATGATCCTGCCGATGATGTTCTTCTTCACGGCGTCGGGCTTGATGATGGCCAGTGTTTTTTCGGTCATATGGATACCTCACAAATGATTTGGGCCTCTTTTTATAACCTATCGGCCGCGTCCCGTCAATCTGAACAAAGGGGACACATACCGAATTCGGCGTTGCGATTTTCTGCGAATAAATCTGCCGCCTCGAATTCGGGACGTGTCCCTCAGGCACGTGTCCCCAAAGTATGTGTCCCCCTAAGATTATTAGTGGCTGGAGACGATCAAGCGGTTGCGGCCCTCGGCCTTGGCCCGGTAGAGGGCCTCGTCGGCTTTGCGCAGGACCTCTTCGGCCGTCTCTCCGTCCTCGGGGAACGAGGAGATGCCGCCCGAGAACGTGGCCTGAAGCCGCTCCTCGCCGAAGGCGATCTCTTGGGAGGCGAAGGTCTGGCACCAGTTCTCAGCGCGCCGGATGGCCACCCCGATGGCCGCGTCCGGGAGGATGACCACGAATTCCTCGCCGCCGAAGCGGCAGCAGATGTCGCTCTTTCGCGTTCCGGCGCTGAGGAGATTCCCGAGCGTGATGAGGACGAGGTCGCCGGCCTCGTGGCCGTGAGTGTCGTTGAGCTTTTTGAAATGGTCGATGTCGAGCATCACCAGGCTGACCGGACTGCCCGACCGTCCGGCCCGGGCCAGCTCCCGGCCCATGGTCTCGTTGAGATAGCGCCTGTTGTAGAGGCCGGTCAGCGCGTCGCGGATGGCCTCGTCTCGCAGGATCTCCTGCAGGGATTCGATCTCGGCGATGCGGGCCCTGAGCTGGTCCTGGGTCTGGATGAGGGCTTCCTCGGTCTTTTTCCGAGCGGCGATCTCGGCCATCAGATTCGTGCGCGTCTCTTTCAATTTCTCGGCCATGGTGTTGAAGGCGGTCGAGAACTCGCCCATGAATTCGAGGCGTTGGTCGTAATCCCCGGCCGCGATCATCTGGACCTGCCAGGTCATGTGGCGGAGGTTGGCCTGGATCTGTTTTAGGGTGCCGGCGACGGTCCCCTTGAGGACGAGCGGAACGGACAGGTCTCCCTTGGCCATGCCTTTCACGAATTTGTCGAGTTCCTGCATCGTTGCGACGAGCTTCTTATACATTTCGCTGTTTCGGATATCATCGGGCAGGTCGTCCGGCTCGTTCCCGGTCGTGAGGAAATACTCGATCGCCCTGAAGGCGGGCTCAAACGGATCGGACGGGATGGGCGTGGCGGTCATAACGGCTCCTTGTGTTGATCAGGGTTGAATTTATATTAAAGGGGAATGCCTGTCAACGGCTTGCGCATTGACAGCCGAAGAGCGAGACCGATAGAATGAGGCCGATGACGGAAGAACGGGAGCGGACGGGCCGGATCCGGGAATATTGCCGGGACCTGGGATTTTCCCTATTCGGCGTGGCGGATGTGCGGCAGGTCAGAGACGAGTTCCTGCTTGCTGACGGCCTTAAGTTAAGCTTTGATCGGGCCGTCTCGCTCGGCCTGAAAGTCTTGGACGCGGTCCTCGAGGATATCGTCGACAGACCTACGCCCCTCTATTTTCACCACTACCGCCAGCTCAATTTCTTTTTGGATAGGGGAGCGCTTCTCCTCGCGAACCACATCGAGGGTCTTGGGTTCGAGGCCCTGCCCATCGCCGCGTCCCAGATCGTCGATTGGGAAAATCAGAAGGCCCATGTTTCCCATAAAAAGATCGGCATTCTGGCGGGGTTCGGCTGGATCGGCCGGAACAACCTGCTCGTCAATCCTGAGCTCGGGTCCAGGTTCCGGCTGGTGACTGTCCTGACGGATATGCCGCTCGAGACCGGGACGCCGCTCGAATTTTCCTGCGGGACGTGCCGCGCCTGCCTCGCGCCGTGCCCGGCCCAGGCCATTCATGAGAGGCCAGGGGATTTCGACCACCGCGCCTGCTATCAAAAATTAGACGAGTTCCGCAAGAAGCACGTCGTCAACCAGCACATCTGCGGGGTCTGCGTCAAAGCCTGCCGCGGGCCGAACCGCGGGTGAATAAATTAATGACTGGGCTAAAGCGCTTTCTGGGCTGACCTTTGATCACAATAACTGCTTGAGCTTTTTCTGCTTGTACATCAACTTGTCCGCCCGGGACATGAGGTCGTCGATGGAACAGGGATGGTCCGGGTTGAAGGAGCTCAGACCGATGCTCACGGATATTTTATAGCGCCGTTTCTCCAGGGCGTTGTGAGCGTTGATATTATTCATCAGGCGGGCCGTCAGATATTCCGGATTGATTCCGTCGGTGCCGATGGCCAGCAAAGCGAATTCGTCCCCGCCGATCCGGGCGATGATGTCGGAGTCCCGAAAGGATTCCTTGAAGATGTGGGCCATTTCCACGATCGCGTTGTCGCCTTCCTCGTGTCCCAGCGTGTCGTTGATCGACTTCAGTTCGTCCAGGTCGCAGAAGAACAACAGCAGTGCCTTTTTCGACCTTTTCGACAATTTCAACTGCTGTTCGGCCAGAGTGATGAAGCCCCTCCTGTTATAGAGCCCCGTCAGCTGATCGGTGATGGACATGGCGAACAGTTCCGCCTCCATGCGCTTCCGTTCGGTGATATCGATACAGGTCCCGACCCATTCCCGGATTTCTCCGTCTTCGTTGAGCGCGGGAGAGCCGCGGGCGATGAAATGCCGATAGACGCCATCGTGCCGGCGGATGCGGTATTCGACCTCATAGGGGCTTTTGGTCGTGACCGCTTTTTTCCAGGCCTCGACGGTGTGAGCGAGGTCTTCCGGATGGATCGCCTTCGCCCATCCCTGGCCTTTGACCCCGTCATAGGTTTGGCCTGTATATTTCCTCCAGGCGGGGATATCTTCTTCCACTTCGCCGTCGGCATTCGTGACCCATCCCACCTGCTCCGTCAGTTCGATATAGGAACGGTAGCGGTCCGCGCTTTTGCGGAACTCATCCTCGGCCGTCTTGCGGGCGGTGATGTCCTCCATGCTCCCTTCATAAAACAGGACGCGGCCTTTGTCGTCTTTGATCGCCCGGGCGAATTCCCTAATCCAGATGCTTGTCCCGTCGCTGCGGCGAAGCTGCATTTCGAAATTGCAGACGATCCCCTCGCGTTCTATCATGGTCTTCCATCGTATCTGGTCCCCGGGATTCAAGTATCCGGACGCAACATCTCTTTTCAAAAGGGAGTCGCGGTCCGCGAAGCCCAACATCTGGACCAAGGCCGGATTGGCCTCCATGATCTTCCCTTTGGGCGTGGTGCGATAAAGGCCGATGGGGATATTGTCGAACAAACCGCGATAGCGCTTCTCGCTTTCCCGAAGGAACGCTTCGGTCGGCTTGCGCTTCGCTAAGGACTTGGCTAGGCGGTCGTTCTCTCTGCGCAATTTCTTCAGTTCAGCGAGCAGTTGTTCTTTTGTTTGAGCCCGTTCTTTCATGGTAATCCTCGAAAGAATATTTATCGAAACCGAATCTTTATAATCTTAATCCCGACCGATGCGGAATCATATTTATGCCGGAAGGTTTTGTCAATTGCCGAGGGATCACGCGGCCCGACGGTTTACACTTTGTGGCGGACGAGTTGGGCGACTCCCTCCAAGAGCATGTCGATCTCTTTGGTCGAAATATAAATGGGCGTCGAAACCCGGATGGCCAACGTGCCCGCGTCGCGGCTGCCGATCGTCCTCACCACCAGGTTGTATTTCTCCTGAACATAATCCACGATCTTCTGGCAGTCGACGCCTTCCGCCGAGAAGGCGGTCAGTCCGCCGCTGAGGTAGGGGTCGGAAGGCGTATTGATCTTCACCCCGGGGATCTTGCTCAGCCCTTGTTTTAAATAAGCGGCCAGCGCCTTGATCCGCCGTTCGACGCGCTCCTTGCCGATATGGTTCATGAAATCGAGGGCTTCGCCCAGGGCGTAGACCATCGCGTCCGCCCGCTGGCCCTGGGGGTCATATTTCCGGGCGTTCGGCGTCGTGTCCCAGCCCGACGAAACGATCGTCGGCCAGAGTTTTTCCTGCGCTTCTTTTTTCACATAGAGAAGGCCGATGCCCGTCGGGGCGCCGAGCCATTTGTAGGGGCTCGAGGCGAAGAAATCCATCCCCATGGCCTTCATGTCCAAGCTGAGCATCCCCAGGCCGTGGGCGCTGTCGCCCATCACGAGCACGCCCTTCTCATGGGCCATCTTGCTCAATTCCTTGAGGGGCGTGATCTGGCCGGTGATGAAGACCGTGTGGCCGACGCTGATGATCTTCGTTTTCGGGGTGATCGCCGCGGCGAATCCTTTGACGATATCGTCGACGCCTTTTGCCGGAAGGCTGAACGGGACCTCGGTTATCTTCACGCCGCAGCGTTTGGCTTTGAGCTTCCAGGGATTGATCGCGCCGGGATGCTCGAGGTTGGAGACGAGGACCTCGTCGCCTTCCTTCAGGTCGAGGCCGTTGGCGACCAGGTTCAGGCCTTCGGTCGTGTTGCTGGTCAGCGAGACTTCGTCGGGAGAAGCGTTGATGAACCGGGCCAGTTTGTCGCGGACCGCCTCCTTTCCGCCCGGCAGGAAATTATAGACGTCGTAGGGATTCCGGACCTGGTATTTGAAATACTTCATCAGGGTGTTGAACACCGGCTTGGGCATGGGCCCGACCGTGCCGTTGTTCATCATGATCAGCTTGTCCTCGAAGAGGAACATCTTGCGCACTTCGTCCCAATAGGCGCCGTCGGGGGAGATGTCCTCGACGTACTTCTGATTGAGCGAAGTGATGCTCTGGTAGATCCCGGCGTTCAGCTTGTCGATCGCCGCGACCGACAGCGCCGAACCGGCCAGCAAATACCTGACGAAATCCCGGCGCGGAAGAGCGCCGGACGGGGCGTCCTCCTCATGGTCCTCGGAATGATGGCATGTGTTGTTCATATAATCCCTCCAATGGGGCTATTTTATTAAAAGAAAAATAAAAATGCATCCTTTTCACAAAATTACGCAAAGAAATGGCAACTGAAAAACCGCCCGGCGTCCCCCTTCGGGGTGATCCTGCCGAGTTGATAAATCACCCCTTCCTTCATCAGTTCAGGGGATAGACGGGGTGGATTTATATATATATAATGTGCTGAAGGTCTAGCATGGAACGACGGCATTTCAGCGGGCGGCGCTTCCTCGAGGCGGATAACGATGCCGGATAAAATACCGAACCGGACGATCTTGGTCGCCGACGATGATCCGATCTCGAGGCGCATCCTGGAGAAAACTCTTAAAAGCTGGGGGTATGAGACCCTCCTCGTCAACAACGGGAAAGGGGCCTTGGATGCTCTTCAGCGGCCGGATGTCCGACTTGCGCTTCTCGACTGGATGATGCCCGAAGCCGACGGCCCCGAGATCTGCCGAAGAATCCGTGAAGGGAAAAAGGCCAACTACACCTATATCTTGCTGCTCACCGGGCGGGACCAACCGCAGGATATCGTCGTCGGGCTTCAGGCTGGAGCGGACGACTATATGACCAAGCCGGTCAATTTCCTGGAGTTGAAGGCGCGGCTGCAGACCGGCCACCGCATTATCGACCTCGAAGATAAGCTCTTACAAACCCATGCCTTATTGACGGAGCTCGCGACAAAAGACGGATTGACGAAGCTGTGGAACCGGACGTTCATCATGAAGTTCCTGGACGAGGAACTGGTCCGCGCCCGGCGAACCAGCTCTCCTCTCAGTCTGATCATGCTCGACCTGGATTCTTTTAAAAAGATCAATGATGAGCGTGGCCACCAGACGGGCGACAAAGTTCTCATACGGATCGCGGAAAATTTGACTAAAAGCGTTCGGCCCTACGACAAAATCGGCAGGTACGGCGGTGATGAGTTTATAATCGTCTTGCCCAATTGCGATCTGGGATCCGCCGGCCTGATCGCCGAACGTCTTCGCCGGGCATGCGCCGCGGAACAGATCAGGGCTAATGGAAAGGCGATAAAAGTGACGTTTTCGGCCGGCTGCGCTTCTTCCGATCGCCTCGTCCAACCCACAGGGGACCGCTTGATCCAGGCCAGCGACAAAGCTTTGTATCGGGCAAAAGCCGCCGGCCGAAACCGCGTGTCCTCTTTTCCTGTCCAAAAGACGAGAGCCCGGAGGAGGACGACATGACGGCCGACAGCGGAATTCCCATGAATAAGGCCGAGGCCCTCGATCGGGTGGGCGGAGATGAAGCCTTTCTTCGAGAACTCTTGGATATGTACGCCGCGGAGTATGCGGAGAAAACCGGTGCGATGGAGAACGCTATCCGCGCCGCGGATTTCCGGGCCATCCGGGACCTGGGTCACGGTCTGAAAGGGAGTTCCGCGAATCTCAGCCTGCCTCAACTCCAAGACGCGGCCTTTGACATGGAAACGGCCGGCCTGGAGAAGGACCTCGAAGGCGCCCTTAAAGCGCTCAACCGACTTGGGCATGAATACCGCCGACTGAAAGACTATCTGGGAACGCCTTGATGCGGTCTGACGATCCGGGCATTCAAATAATGCCGGGAAAAGGGGCACAACCATGAACATGACTCTCTGCCGTTCGTCGAAAGCGAGGGATTTGGGCCGAATCCGGCCGCTTCTCGCCGCCCTCGCGCTTCTGGTATTGGCTGTTACCGCGCGGGCGAAAGCCGTTCTGCCCGACGAAGACATCCCGAACGATTTCGTCCACCTGACGATCGCCGACGGTCTTTCGCAGGGGTCCGCGTTTTCGATTTTACAGGACCGAAAGGGATTCATCTGGATCGGAACGGAAGACGGGCTCAACCGGTATGACGGACGCGTCTTCAAGATCTACAGGTCGACGGCCGCCCCCAACAGCTTGAGCAACAACACCGGGCGGATTCTTTTTGAGGACTCCCAGGGCGTTCTCTGGATAGGAACTCTTAGCGGCCTGAACCGGTACAACCGGGAAACGGATGATTTTACCCGGTATCTCAGCGATCCCGACGATCCGAACAGCCTGAGTCACAACGCGATCTATGCCATATGCGAAGATCAGGCGGGAACGCTCTGGCTTGGAACGGAAGGCGGGGGCGTGAATTCCTTCGACCGGAAAACGGGCAAGTTCACCCGCTATCTTCGCAACGGGAACAGCAAAGAGACGGCTGTAAAGCAAAAGATTATCTATTCCCTCCATGTCGACAAGCAGGACGTCTTGTGGATAGCGACCTATGGCGGACTGCACGCCCTTGATTTGAAGACCGGGAAAATGACCGTCTACGTCCATGATCCCCAAAACGCCCTCAGCCTCAGCAGCGATCAAGTCCGGGTGATCTTCGAAGACCGGAAGGGAACGCTTTGGCTGGGGACGGATGGGGGCGGCCTCAATGCCCTGGACCGAACGACCGGCAAATTCACCCGGTATTTGCATAATTATAAAAATCCGCGGAGTCTGAGTCATAACACGATCTATGCGATCTACCAGGACCTATCGGGCAACCTCTGGATCGCGACCAATGAAGGCCTCAACCGGTACGATGAGGAGAAAAACGATTTTACCGTCATACGGAACGATCCGAGGAATCGCGCCAGTCTCAGCTACGACTATGTGGTCTCCATTTTTGAGGATCGGAGCGGCGTTCTCTGGATCGGAACGCGGGGCCGGGGGATCGATCAGTATGTTCGCGACCGGACGAAATTCGGGCTGTACGTGCATCGGCCCGACGATCCGAACAGCCTGGGCTCCAGCTATATCCGGGGAATCGCCGAAGACGCC
>JAPKZI010000106.1 GCA_026393865.1 Candidatus Aminicenantota bacterium | reverse complement strand
GAATTCCCTGGACGTTTCCGGCTATCACCAGAACATGCTGGGCGGCTTCTCCAGCCTGAAGGTCGGGATCATCGTCAAAGGCAAAGGCTCGGTGATGGTCGACGATTTCGCTTATAAAGTTTTGGATTGATTTTTCAGGTGGGGGACACAAGACCGTGTCCCCAAATCTTTAATCCGCGATCTTGACTCGAGCCAGGAATTGCGAGCTGTCGCCGCTTGTCTTTTCCAGCGAGCTGTAAAGGAAATTTTTATGGAAATACAGACTCCAAGGATGGAGCAACTTGTATTCCCCTGCATCGATCTTGGTCGTCGCTAATGACGCTCCGTCAATCGAATAGACCTGAAAGGCGATATCCCGCGTCTTCTTGGCCAGGTTATTGATAAATAACAAGATGTGATCTTCCGGATCGACCGTCAGGCCGAAATAGTAAGGGTGGAATTCAGGGAAGCGGATCCTGTCCTTGTTGGCCAGAATGACCTTTTCGTAGCCCTCCCGCTCTTTCGTATCCATTTTGTCCGGCCGCATGACGTATTCCAGATGATCGAAACCGATCTTCACTCGTTCCAGGCCGATATTGAAGGACGATTTTTTCTCGCCGTCGAAGGAATAAAGGGTGATTTCGGGACTCTTGGAATAGGCGATGAGGAGCTTGTTACCGCCGACCTTGGCCAGATAAACAGCGCCGTCGAACTGGTCCAGCTTGATGAAGATCGGCGATTGGGGCTTCTCGTCCGTGAAGGCCACGATGTCTTTCTCCGCTCCGGTTCCCATGTCTTTGATGAGAACGCGAAAATTCTTGACCCAGAAATTCGATTTTTGATCCTGCGCGACAACAGCTATTTTGTTGTCTTTGAGGGCTACCATGAAAACGACGGGGGCGGTCATGGAAATCCCTTGGCTTTCGATTTTCGCCGTCTTGATGAATTTTCCGTCCAAATCGAACTGGCTCAGGCGCCGGTTTCCGTCTTCATAGATGATGAGGTATTTGTCATCCAGGACGTCCAGATGGACAGGACCATTAAGATCCCCGGGGCCCTGGCCTTTGCGTCCGAACTCCGCGACTTTATCGCCATTCGTATCGAATTTATAAATCTTTCCATCCATATAGGCGGTTCTGAAAAAGCTTCCATCAGGAAGGAACGTTATCCGCTTGTCAAATCCCGCCTTGAACAGCATATCCCACGTGGTTTTCGCCCCGAAGTTCGGGTCGGGAACGATCTTGATGACGCCTTTTTTATAAGCCGTCAAGAGGTCGGCCGACAGGCTCAAACAGAGCAGAAGTGAAAAAAAGGCCAAGATCAGAATTTTTTTCATGAACGTCCTCCCCTCCATTTCAACCCCCTTTATCGTTTCTTCCTTTTTCATCAATATCCAACGAGCGAACATTTCCTGATGACGTAGGTCCCTTCGCCCGTCTGCTCGGAGAAATAAATGAAGTCTCCGACGAACGTGATTCTCTTATAAAGCATGCGGGGATCGAGGTCTTGATCGGAATACTTGAGGAAAAAGGAGTCGATGTACCGGCCTTCCGTGTTGAAGACGTCGAAGCGAATCCCTTTTTTCCGGTCGACCGTGGAGGTCTGAACGAGAATCTTGTCCCCACGAACATGGAGTCCGGTGACATCGTTCGCGTACTCCGGCGCCTCCGGGCCGGCTCCGCCGGTGCCCCTGACGCCTCCCCTGACGCCTCCCATGCCCGCCGGCCGTTTCACTCGATCGTATTCCCGCCGGAACGCCCGAACGTCTTTTTTTTGGTCCGCGTCAACTAACTTCACGAGATACGTGTCCGTATGCGAGACCAGGAATTTCGTGTCGCCGAAAGGAACGGCGATCAGGTTGGCGAATCCCGTCTCGCTCGTGACGCCGCCGGCCAGGACGCTGATATATCTCCGGCTGGGAAAGGAAACGAGATCCGCGACCGTCTTGCCGTCGTCGGACATGGCGACGAGTGTCTGAGGAACGTCGATCCATTTCGATCCGCCGTCGAGCTGCGGCCGATCTTCTTTGGTTAAATAATAAGTGCCGTTCCAATAGCTCAAGAACCCGCGAAACATGATTGCTTTCGGCAAGGGAATTTCTTTGACGACGCGGCCTTCGTGATCCAGATGCAATATTTTCAGCGGCATGCCGAACAGGATGACATGTTCGGGGGTCACCACGAAGTTCATCAGGCCCGTCATCTCCCCTGGTCCCTGGCCCATTTTTAAGAGGTTTCTTAAAAAGCGGCCTTGCGAGTCGAACTGAAGGAGCTGTTGCTGTTCGTCCTGGACATAGATGTTTCCGTCCGGCGCGGCCTTGATGTAGCGAGGATTCTTGAAATAATACCCCTCGCCGCTGTCGACGACGCGCAGCTCTTCCTTGAGCGTCACCACCCGGCCGGCCTTGGGATTCAAGGGCTTGCCCGGGTTTTCGATGATTGACTGGGACAAAAGATAAAGAGCGAGCCCGGAAATGAACAAAAGAAAGAGATAGGCTTTTTTCATGCACGGCCTCCCCATTAATTATACGACGCAAACATTGGCTTTGCTTATTTCATCTCGGGCGACCGAAGAGAGCACCATGCATTGTACCATACCTCCTCTGGCAAAAAACTTAGCCTCAAAGCACCTTCTCCTTCTGTCCAGTTTAGGGAGGCGCACGTCTCCCGTTATCCTCCAGGGAGGCAGAATTGAGAACCGGAAATTTCACGGCAAAACTGCCCAGCTGCCGGAGAAGCTGAGATTAATAAATACGTATAGTTGACATATAAGTCAACTATACGTATTATATTAAAGGAGGAGCCTGGAAATGGCCATCTTCAATTCCCTGCAATCGGTGGAAGTTTTTCATCTGATTTTTTTGAGCTGCCTCGGACGAAAGCTGGACAAGCAAAAATGGGCCTTGAAAGGCGGATGCAATCTGAGGTTTTTCTTCAGAAGCCCCCGGTATTCCGATGACATGGACCTGGACGTTCAGGCCATCCCCGTTGATATTCTCCGCATCAAGGTCAACTCGATCATCTCGGGAATGCCTTTTAAAATGATGCTCGAAGTCCGCGGCATCGCGATCGAGCATGTGACGGAGCACAAACAGACCGAAACGACGCAGAGGTGGAGATTCGGAATACCAGTTGGCACGCCAA
>JAPKZI010000197.1 GCA_026393865.1 Candidatus Aminicenantota bacterium | reverse complement strand
GTCAAGGTCGGGCTGGCCCTCTTTTGTCCGGTCACGAGTCAGATTAAAGCATATCCATGGGAAGTTCGAATTCCCGACGGCCTCCCCATCGCCGGAGTCGTCCTCTCCGATCAGGTCAAGAGCCTCGATTGGCGGACCCGCTCAGCGGAGAAGATCTGCTCGATTCCCGCCGCCGCCGTCGCCGAGATCCTGGGCAAGCTCGCCGCGCTTTTAAAATAGTTAGCGACGCAATGCCTGATTCCCTATTTCCGTCCGGTAGGCGCAGCCCAGCGTGAGTCGGAAAATCGGGAAATGCGTATTGTGTCTGCGGATTTAAGTTGGCCGCCGGGGACACTAGCCATAACTCAGCGAAGCGGATTAAATTGCAGTTGGTGCCCCCGGAAATAATTTACCCTTTCAGTAAGATTTTAGCCGGCGCGATTCGAGCAGAATGGGAATTTGTCTGCGAATTCTTTTCTAGGGACGTGCGGCTTGATCGACGTAACTGATTTATATACTATTAGTGCGATGAACCGCATTTCCATTCCGGAAAAGGAGGCCCGATGAAAAAGAGTCTGCTGAGCTTGTTCCTTTTGGCGTCGTTCGTGTTTTTATTCTCCGGCGCCTTATCAGCCCAAACCGTGATATTCAAGGGAGGCTTCTGTTTAGCCAATTTCCATTCATTCAACCAGGATCCCCTTTCGAAAGCCAAGACAGGGCTCATCGGCGGCCTCGGTATCGCGATAGGAGGCCCTCAGGTTTTCTTGGAGATCGACGCCCTCTATTTCCAAAAAGGCTGTCGGAACGACGTTGGCCAGGCCGGAGAATACAAATTCCTTCTCCCCGTCATCAGCGTACCGGTCATGATGAAATTTCGGATGAGCCGCAAACAGACCTCGCCCTTTATCGTATTCGGCGGCGAAGCCGGCTACGTCCTCGAGGCGACGCAGACAGGGACAGGAGGGACGGCCTGGTATCCAATCCCTGAAGGAGTTAAAAGGTTTGATTTCGGAGTGGTCGGAGGGGCGGGCTTTGAGATCGGGATGGACACCTTGAGCATTGTCCTGGAAGGCCGCTATCATTACGGCCTGACGGATCTGGGGACGAACAATAATTTAAGGTTTAAAACATCTGCGCTCTGCGCGCTCATAGGATTCTTGTTCTGAATCCCGGAGATACAATACCTGATTCCCTATTTCCATTCATCTTTCTTGCAGTCTATTTAATGAATGATAGATTTAGTGAAAAACCTCACGATTTGCTGGGAAATAACAGTGTTGAGCAAACCAAATAAAGAATAGAAAGATCACAAATGAAAGCAGTTATTTGTACCAAATACGGACCCCCCGAAGTTCTTCAGCTCAAAGAGATGGAGAAACCTACTCCAAAAGATGATGAAATACTTATTAAAATATATGCAACAGCAGTAACAGCAAGCGACATATTCATCCGGGGTTGTCAATTACCTATCCAATATTGGATTCCGATGCGACTAATGATAGGTTTGACAAAACCGAGAAAGTCCATAATAGGCTTGGTGCTTGCAGGAGAAATTGAGTCAGTAGGCAAAAACGTAAAGCGATTTAAGACAGGTGATCAGGTATATGGGCTTACTGGGTTTGGACTTGGTGCTTATGCTGAGTACAAATGCATGAGAGAGACAGATTCGACGCATGGATGCTTGGGATTAAAGCCAACTAATATAACTTATGAAGAAGCCACTGTAGCTGCTTATGGAGGACTTTTAGCATTTCAATATATGGAAAAAGGAAATATCCAACGTGGACAAAATGTTCTTATTTATGGAGCTTCTGGGACAACAGGAACAACTGCAATTCAATTTGCTAAGTACTTGGGGGCGAAAGTTACTGGGGTATGCAGCACAACAAATTTGGAACTGGTGAAATCTCTGGGGGCTGATACTGTAATTGATTATACCAAAGTGGATACTTTAGACCCAGGTGTTCAATATGATTTTATACTTGATGCCGTTGGCAAAATAAAAACTTCAAAATTGAAAGATGCGTGTAAAAAAGCTCTTGCTCCAAAAGGAAAATACGTATCAATTGATGATGGAAAACTAATGTTAGACTCTAAACGCCTTGCTTTAATCAAAGAGTTGGTTGAAGCTGGACATATAAAACCAATTATTGACGTCAAGGTCGGGCTGGCCCTCTTTTGTCCGGTCACGAGTCAGATTAAAGCATATCCATGGGAAGTTCGAATTCCCGACGGCCTCCCCATCGCCGGAGTCGTCCTCTCCGATCAGGTCAAGAGCCTCGATTGGCGGACCCGCACAGCGGAGAACATCTGCTCGATTCCCGCCGCCGCCGTCGCCGAGATCCTGGGCAAGCTCGCCGCGTTGCTCCGGGATTGATTATTCGCAGCCGAAAAGAGACTTTTCAAAGGTAGAATTCCGGGGACACTAACCATAACTCAGCGAAGCGGAATTAATTAGAGTTAGTATCCCCGGAAATAATTTACTCTTTCAGCAAGATTTTAGCCGGCGCGATTCGAGGAATTGACACTGCCCAGTCGGCGCATATACAGAATCCTACGTGTCATTCGCCCTGTGTCGCATGGAGGGGCATCCTTATTCGCTAGCGGGCGGTTCTGCGTTTCTCTAAAGCCGAGGCATAGGCGAAGCCATAAAAATAGCTTCGCCAGCTTTTCTCCGTCGAATGGAACTCGTTATCGCCGAGAAAGAAATCCAGAAGAGCTTCTCGCAGGCGGGTGATTTCTTTGAGCCGTCGCCGATGCCGGGGATCGGCGATCGTCAGGTTCAGAAGTTCCAGCGCCCGGGCGAAGGCCATGCGGCTGTATTCGGAATGGTTCTTGTTGCGCCAATTGAATGCTCGTTCGACTTCGCTCCCGACATTGGCCAGTTGTTCCATAAGGGAAAACGTCTGCCAGCGCCCCGCCGCGAGTGATGGATGCTGAACGGCCGTCATTTCACCAACCCCGCAACGATGTCAACGATCTTTTCTCGAATGGCGTGGTCATCGACGCCGCGAGAGAGATTCCCTTGCGAGGGGCGGATGTTGATGACGGAATCAAATTCGACCCGATCAGGCCCCTCCATCTCCGGATAGAGATTGATTCCCCAGAGGTTTTCCTGGCGGGATCCGTTCTCCAAGAGGAGCGCTTCCTCGTCCGCGTGGAGTTCTCCATCGAAGGCCATGATTTTCCGCTCAACATCTACGACGGCTTTGACAAGATTCCCAAAGCGGCTTTCGGCCATGACCTTTAGGTCCGGCAAGGATATCGGGGCGTCGATGATTTTCATGAGCTTTTTATATCACAGATCGTTTCAGATTAAAAAGCCGCCGCAGGCCCTTTATTCTCGGCTCAATTGACAGCCACTTCCGTTATTGCTATTCTTTAGCTCCGCCGGCAAAAGAGCAACAAAGAGATGGGATGCCCCCAATGCGATTTTGATAATCCCTCCGGAACCCGCTTCTGCGGCCACTGTGGCTCCTCTCTTTATCCCTCAGAAAAAGTCTCCCCGCCTCCGGCAGAGACGCTTCGAATGCCGCTCAAAGAATTATCCACGGGGACCATTTTTGCCCGAAGATATGAAGTGATTGAAGAGCTGGGCAAAGGGGGCATGGGCCGAGTCTATAAGGTCTTCGATAAAAAAATCAAAGAAAAAGTGGCTTTAAAGCTCCTCCGGCCTGAAATTTCCTCGGATGAGGAGACCGTCGAGCGCTTCTCTAATGAGCTCAAGTATGCCCGGAAGATCATCCACAAAAATGTCTGCCGAATGTTTGACCTGGGTGAGGAAGAAGGGACGCATTACATAACGATGGAATATGTGTCCGGAGAAGATCTGAAGAGCATGATCCGGATGATGGGGCGGATGAGTCCGGGACAGGCGGTTTCCATCGCGAGGTATGTCTGCGAAGGGCTGGCGGAGGCTCATAAATTAGGGGTCGTCCATCGCGATCTGAAGCCGCAGAACATCATGATCGACCGGGAGGGGAAAGCTCGGATCATGGATTTCGGGATCGCCCGCTCTCTCAAAGCGAAAGGGATCACGGGCGCGGGAATCATAATCGGGACTCCGGAGTACATGAGTCCGGAGCAGGTCGAAGGCAAGGAAGTCGACCGGAGGTCGGATCTCTATTCGCTCGGAGTAATTCTCTATGAGATGCTGACCGGGAGGGTGCCGTTTGAAGGAGATACTCCTTTAAGCATCGCCGTCAAGCACAAGACAGAGGCGCCCCAAGACCCGAGAACGCTCAATGCTCAGCTGCCTCTGGATCTCAGTCAATTGATCCTAAAATGTCTGGAAAAGGATGAAAAGAAGAGGCCTCAGAGCGCAGAAGAAGTCCTTTCTCTAATCAGCAAGATTGAGCAGGAAGTCCCCGCCGCTGAAAGGATTCTTCCGCAAAGAAGGCCTTTCACATCGAGGGAAATCAAAGGCGCTCTCGGCAAGCGTTGGGGATGGATCGCCGCTTTTTTATTCGTGGCCATCGCGGCCGGACTGGCCTTTATTTTTCTCAGAAAAGAAAAACCGGCGCTTCCCCCGGCGAATAATAAGAGGATCGTCGTGCTGCCGTTTGAGAATCAAGGAGCGCTTGAGGATGAATATTTTGCCGACGGCATGACGGATGAGATCACCGCCCGACTCAGCAGTATCAGCCAACTGGAGGTCATCGCTCGAACGAGCGCCTATCAGTATAAAAAAACCGGCAAAACCCCTCAGAAAATTGGGGAGGAATTGAGTGTCGGCTATATCCTCTATGGCACCGTGCGCTGGCAAAAGCAACCCGGTGGAGCAAGCAAAGTGCGGGTGACGCCGTCCCTGGTCAGGATCTCAGACGCCACCCAAATATGGGCAAATCCATATGACGAGACGATTGCGGAAGTCTTTCAGGTTCAAGCGGATATCGCCAAGCGCGTCGCGGAAGCGCTCAATGTGGCTCTCCTTGAACCTGAGCAAAAAGTGCTGGAGGCCAAACTCACGAACAATCCGGAGGCCTACGACTACTACCTGCGCGGCAGGGATTATTTCCGCCGTGGTTCAGAAAACAGGGAAAACCTTACGTCATCCATTGAAATGTATGAAAAGGCTGTTAAGCTGGATCCCAGTTTTGTTCAAGCATACGCAGGGCTCACCGGCGCTCATTCTATGATGTATTGGTATCATTTTGACCATACAGAAGAACGAGCAGCAAAGTCCAAGGAGGCTGCGGATAGGGCTCTCCAGCTTGGCCCTAATGCGCCTGAAACTCACTTTGCCTTCGGGGTTTACTATTATCATTGCAAACTGGACTTTGACCATGCCCTTGAACAGCTTGACCTTGCCCTGGAAAAACAGCCTAAGAACAGTGAGACATTGGAATATATCGCCTATGTCAAACGTCGGCAGGGAAAACTTGATGAAACAGTCTCAAACCTGAAAAAGGCTTTAGAAATCGATCCCCGCTCCGCTGATATTGCCATAGGCATGGGTGACACATTCTTCCTTCTACGCGATTATGTTGAAGCGGAACGTTATTATACGCGGGCCATTTCACTCTCTCCTGATTATCTCAGCTCCTATATCTCTCCTGGTGGTTCGCTTGCTTACCTCTATCTTTATGGGATGGGAAATGCAACAAAGTTTAGAGATGTCCTCAACGAAGCTTCTAAGAGAATCGCTTCACCCGATGAAGAAAATTCCCTTCACTATTTCTGGGCTATCCTAAATATCTTCGATAAAACTTATGAGGAAGCATTGAGGCATATTCCTTTAATGCCCTCAGAAGCTTTAGATCATCAATTATTATATGTGCCAAAGAGCCAACTCTATGCTCAAATCTATGGGTTGATGGACGAAAAACAAAAGGAGCGAGAATATTTCAGTTCGGCCCGTATCTTTCTCGAAAATAAGATCAAAGAACAACCGGATGATTCTCGATTCTACAGCGCCCTGGGAATCGCCTATGCCGGTCTCGGATTAAAAGAGAAAGCAATTCAGGAGGCCACGAAAGCAACAGATCTTCTTCCTATATCGAAAGAATTTTGGCGAGGGACTTTTCGAGTCAAGGATCTTGCCCAGGTCTATGTCATGGTCGGAGAATATGACAAGGCCCTTGATAAGATTGAATATCTTCTCTCCATCCCTGGAGAGCTGTCCATTCCCTTGCTTAAAATCGACCCGGTCTGGGCTCCCCTGCTCAACCACCCCCGTTTCCAGAAACTTATAAATCAGTAGCCCTGGAGGAAACCATGAAGCGCATTGTTTTTATCGTTCTTGTCGTCTTCGCCTTATTCGGGTCATGCAAAAATACTCCATCAACGCCGGCCACTCCTAAACCGCCCGTCTTGGTGTTGGAGCATGCGAACCTGATTGACGGAATATCCGACGCACCGCAGCGGGACGTGACCGTCGTCGTGGCGGAGGGCAAAATCAGCGTCGTGTCGGCCGCGCCAATCTCTCCGCCGGCCAATGCTGAGCGATTCGATCTCAGCGGCAGGTGGCTGCTGCCGGGCTTCATCGATGCCCACATCCATCCTACGGAGCTCAAAGTCATTCAAAGGATGCTTGCCAGCGACGGAATGACGACCGGCCGAAGCATGCTTACCATTCGTTACTTCGATGTAGAGCTTCGCGAGCGGCACCGCCGCGGGGAATTCGACATTCCCGACATTCTCGCGGCGGGGTATGCGGTCGCGCCGAACATCGGGAAATTTCCGATGTACGAACTGTCGGATACTTTTTTATTTAGCGACCACCCTCAACTCAAGGATTTGCGCGGGGTCGCCGACATCGGTGTGGCCGGCGCGCAGCGGCTCGTTCGCGCCAACCTCGATCGCCATGTTGACGTGATCAAGGTTTTCGCGACCAACACCGCCTGGGAACTAAACAACGCTCCGCGTGGGCGGGCGCTCTCGAACGAAGAGCTGGCGGCCGCGGTTGCGGAAGCGCGGAACGCCGGTATTCCGGCGGCGGCGCATGCCTATGGGGATGATGGCGTGACGGCCGCCGTTCGCGCGGGTGTGAGCTCGATCGAGCATGGAGTTTATCTGGCGGATGCGACGTTGGAACTCATGAAGATAAAGAATGTTATTTACGTGCCGACGATCTCCGCATTCAGGCCGCCCGGTCAAGGTCAACGCGTGTTATCGTTCTTGGCTGTTACGCTTGTGCCGCCGGCGAGCCTGATCTGTCAGGCGTGGCGCCTGCGCGATAAAGCGAACAGTGACGATTCCTTGGCTGCTAGAGAGAAGGATATGGCCATAAGCGTGCGCGATAGCGCTCGGCGCGCCCGCAAGATGGGCCTGAGGGTCATTGCAGGAACGGACCACGGCGGGAGTATCGGCGAGGAGATTATGGAACTTGCGGGGATCGGAATGACGCCGATGGAAGCCATTCAAGCGGCGACCTCGAGGTCTGCCGAAGCGTTGGGAATCTCAAAGCGGACAGGTTCGATTCGGCCGGGCTTGGAAGCGGATCTCATCGTTTTGGATGGCAATCCGCTGGAAAACATCACGGCGGTACTGAACGTCGCGCTGGTGGTGAATGACGGACGAATCGCCGCGAACCGCCTCCCGGTAAAATAGACACCGGTGGCGAAGCAAGAAGCGGCTGCGGAACTCGGTTGGCGACGCTGATGATGGTGTTCAAGCTGGCGGAGCAGGCCGAGCGGCACTTGCGGAAGCTGAACAGCGCCCAGCTACTGGCTCATGTGATTCGGGGCGTCGTGTTCACCTCCAGCGTCAGGACAAAGCGGCCTGAATGGAGATTGACGGGATATGCTCAACCCCGACTCATACACGAGATTTGACAATATCTCCATTTTGAGGTCTGGGAATAAAAATGATATACTTTAAGAAACGGAAGGATTGCGTTGCCAATCATGAGTAAGAAAGTCAAAGGGATATTGAACCGATTTAAAAAAAGGATTTTCTCCGAGTTTTCAGGCCAAATCGAAAAGATCATCGTCTACGGATCATACGCGAGGGGCGAAGCCCGGACTGATTCCGATCTCGATATTCTCGTCATCATCAAGGATAAATCCAAGCCTTTAGAAAGCCGGATAAGGGATATCGCCTACGATATTATGTGGGAGCAAAATTTTACCCCTCTTTTATCGGTTGAAATTTTAGAAAAATCTTCATATATCAGATTGGGCGAGTTGGGGAGTTCTTTTCACAGAAATATCCAAAACGAAGGCCTTTCTTTGTGACCGAGGAAGTCAAGCGTTACCTGCAAAAATCCCAAAGATCGCTGAGGGTAGCGGACGAGCTTCTCGCCAAAGGCTATTTCGATGATTCTTGTTCGAAGTCTTATTATGTTATGTTTTATGCGGCTCAAGCATTGCTAAAAAACAGCGGAGTTGATGTTATAAAGCATTCCGCCGTAGTCGCTAAATTTGGAGAATGCTTGATGAACGTCAAGCATTATTCCCGTCCAACGACAATTAAAATTCCCGATTCTGTGCAGACCTCCTTCTCGAGCCCAAAAGGACGATTTTTGGGGGCGTGGCCGAAAAACGGCTTCACCAGAGGCCCTAGGAACGACGATC
>JAPKZI010000008.1 GCA_026393865.1 Candidatus Aminicenantota bacterium | reverse complement strand
TCTTTTGCACCTCAAATTCAATTACAAGATCTTCTCAACCAAGACGAAAGCGACAGTGGTCCCCTTCGTTCCCGAAGGGATGATCCAACTTCCGAAGATCCCCCGGCGGATCGCCGCGGCGCCGGTTTCAGCGGAGCCGGTGACCGTCAAACCGGGCCGGCCGACTCAGGCTTCGGAAGCAGCCGCGGGGGAGACGGCCAAGCCGGAAAGGCAAAAGCCCGGGGCTCAACCGGGCGCCGGGCAGGCCGCGGAGCGGCCTCAAGTTCCCTCTTCGGACGTTCGGGCCCGGCCGGGCGCGACGGGGGTTCCTTATTCGGGATTCCGGCTGACCTATCCCAAGGACTCCCCGTTGAATCTGGCTAAGCCGTCCGAAAATTCGATCGAGTCCCTGCTCAGGCCGGACCGGTATAGGTCCTGGGCGGGCGCCGATTTTCTTAAATATCTGGGGAAAATCAAAGGGCCGACTGCCGGGTCGGGCCCCGGAGCGGGGCAGCCCGGGCTTGGAGGGGGTGGCGGATCTTCCGGTCCGCCCCGCGGGGGCCGGGCCGTCCCCAATATCGTCCGCTATGACTTCACGCCTTGGGCCAACGAGGTCGTGATCAGGATCCAAAAAAACTGGTCGCTCGGCCAGGAGGCCTTTGCCGGATATATCGGCGAGGTGGGAGTCACGGTCATGATGTCCAAGGACGGCGAATTGCTGGCCGTCGAGATCGGAGAGTCGTCGAAGATCGACCTCTTGGACCAGGCCGCCGTGAAAGCGATCCGTTTGAGCGCTCCCTTTCCTTCCTTGCCTCCCGATTTTCCGAACTCCAGCCTCGAAATGTATCTCGTGTTCCAATATGGTTACTAAAAAAGCCTTTCTTTTCGGTCTCCTGCTCGCCGTCAGCGCCGGAGCGCTGTCGGCCCAATGGAGGACGGACGTGGCGAAGCTCTTCGGCAACGGCAAGGATTATAAGGCCATCGCGGACTATTTGGAGCCGGTCTACGCGACCCTAGAGAGCCTCATCGACAAGTCGGACGCCTCCGGGATCCTGGCCTTTTGCGACGGCCGCCGGAACCTCCCGGCGGACGAGAGGCGATGGATCGTCGAATATTTCGAGGCGAACGGCGGCAACGACACGGGGTACGCCTTCCTTGACCTGGTCAACCAGTCGGATGTCATCGGCTGGCTGAACGGCTGGCGGGGCCTCTATCCTCAAATCACCGAGATCGCCCTCATCAAGGGCGTTGGGGATGAGCTCCTCATGCCCCAGGGGATCCTGCCGCTCGTCATCGACATTCGGAACGAAGCTTATTATAAGTTCGCTCTGGGCGCCGAGGTCCTCGAAGGTGGACAGCTCAAGCCCGGTTTCAACGTCATCGCCCTGGACGCCAACGATCTGTTTCTCCGGCCGGGGACGCGAGTCTACAGTCTGGAGGTCAAAGCGGCGGGGCTGATCCTGCGCAAGGAGATCACCCTCGAGGTCGACGTCTCGACGCCGCGGTTCTCCCCGCCTAAGACCGCCCCGCCGCCCGGCCGGACGGCCGAATATATGCTCTCGATGTACATCGGGGGAGAACTGGTCATGTCCAGCCGGAAAGAGGAGCGCCCCGTTTCTTTGAAGCTCGGCCTGCAGCCGGGCAATCTGCCTTACGGCTTCAAGCCGGACTACGTGCTCCACCGCGACGAACCGAATCCGATGAACTCGTTCTCGATCGTCCAGGCGATCGGCATGATCTACTCTCTCCTCAAGGACCTTTTAAAAAAGAAGAACAAGAAGGACGTCGAGCCCCCCAAGATCCAGACTGTCCGAGACCTGACCCTGACGTTCAAACAAAAGGACGAATATAACAGGAACCAGGAATCCAAGGTCTCGATCAGGCTGCGGACGAAGAACCTGCCCTACGTTCTGAGCGTCCCTTAGCCGAGCTTACGGAGAGATCCGTGCAACGCTCAGATCTCGACTTTGAAGACGCCTTTAAAAGCGAAACCGATGATGATGGACAGGATGAAATAGACGACCAGCCAAGGCAGCCCCAGCCCGAACAGGTCCATCTTCCGCGCCGGGAAAGAGACTTCCACGGAGGCGACGGAGAAGCTTCCGGGCACCGGTTTTTCGCCGGGATTGAAAACCTGGTCCGTCAGGCCCGGACCGGGTTTGAGGGCGGCGATTTTCATCATCCGCTCCCGGCCGACCAGAACGGATTTTGTGAACGTCTCGCCGCCGGAGCGGAAGACGAGAACGTGACTGCCCTCTGACCGGGCCCTGACGCGCCAGTCGATCTCCCCTTCGTCCTCGATCCGCAGCGGCGGCGTTTCGACCTCGATCCCCGCCGGAGCTTCCAAGCGCAGATCCGTCTTGAGAGGATCGCCCCCCTCAGCGAACTTGAGTTTCACGAGCGCCGACTCGCCGACCCGCAGCGGCCGTGAACCGAACCAGAGGTTGAGTTGAACGAGGATGAGCACGACGGGAACGATCATGACGAGCATGGGTTTGAGGGCGTAGCCGATATAGCGGCCGTTGGCCGCCAGGATCCGGCCCTGGGACCTCAGCTGCTGGGCCAGACTGTCTTTATAGAGCCGCAGCTCAAGGAGATGAGCCTTGATCCGGTTCTTCGCCGCGCGGATCCCGTCCTGGTTCGAGGTGCGGCGAAAGATGACCAGCATCAACAGCCCGGTCAGGAAAGAGACTTCGATCATCACCGGCCAGGGACCCAGGCCGCGGACGGGCCAGACAATGGCGTCAAAGACCGTTCCGATGACCGAATTGAAGACCCACATCACGAGATATAGCCCAATCCTTTCAGCTTCTTCTTGATCTCCTCCTCGGAGTCGGCCTCCTCGATCTTGCCCATCTCCTTCTCCAGGACATGGGCGATGAATTCCTCGACCGATGAGTATCCCGATAGCTCGGCGTATTTTCGAACCTTGTCGAGGAGAGTTTTATCGATTTTGACCTTCTCTTTGCTCATCGTTCACTCCTTGAAAATCGATGTTCCGATCAACTCTTTCGGTTTTTCGATGCCGAACACATCCATGATCGTCGCGGTCAGGTCGTAGAGGGCCGGCGAGTCCGCTTTGACGGCTTGGTTGGCCAGCAGGATCCCCGGCAGGATCTCCGCGGCGCCCATGTGATCGCCGCTCCATTTCGACAGATTGTCCTCGAGAACGTCCTTGGGAACGCGGCCCAACGGCGAACTGAATGAAATGCGGTAACCGCGGTTGAAGCCGAGGATGATATCCGGAGCCTCGCCTGCGTGCGGGCCCGTGTAGATGTCCTTGGCCACATAGGCCTTCAAAACGACCTGATCATTGGTCTTGGGGTCTTTGAATTCCTCGAGTTTCCGGGCGATCTCCCTGACCAGGTTGTCCGTGTCCGCTCCCTGATCGACGATCCCGTTAGCTTCGCGTCCTTTTTGGTTGATATAGAGGCCATTCAAACCGATTCCATAGGCTTTCGTCCTGGACCAGTCCGTGCTCGGGAATCCGATCTCCAGATCCTCCTGCTTGAACTCGTTGGTCAACTGGAGATAGCCGCTCTGGCGGAGCCAGGTATTGAGGTTGAAGCTCCGGTAGTAGGGATTGAAGCCGTGATCGGACATGGCCAGAAGAAGCGTGTCTTTGTCCATCCGACCCATCACCCGGTCCAGGATTTCGTCCGCTTCTCTATACGTTTTTTCGATCGTCCCGCCGAATTTCCCGGCCAATGGGGCGTCGTAGGCGGGGTGTTTTTCATCGAACAGCCTCCAGAACATGTGCTGGCGCTGGTCGGTGCTCGAAATGTAATAGAAAAGAAGCCCGGAATCGAAGCGGTCCAGTTCGTGGTCCAGCATGACCCGGCTTTCTTCGAGGACGAAGCCGTCCTGTTGAAGGAACTCGCCTTCGTCCAAGACGTCGTTGTCCAGGGCGCTCGTGTCGGCCGGCAATCCCTTGGTGAAGAACGGTCCGAAATTCCGGTCGAGTTCTTCGGCGTAGGATTCCGGGGTCGATATGGGCAGGGCGGCATCGCCGGGATCGATGTTGATGGGAGACACGTAGAGGCGAAAGTTCGGCCGGACCTCTTTGAGGTAGAACATGCAGATGCCGCTCACGCTCTGGGTCGGGATGAGGGAGAACCGGACGCGTTTCCAGCCGCTCCATTCCTTTTCCCGGAGAAGGAATTCATGGTCCTGAATGACGATCTTGACCACGGGGTTCTGCGGGTCGAGATAAACCTTGAAATCGATCTCCGCGGTCGGCCGGTCTTTTTTGAAGGTGTTGACCGGTCCGGGCAGCTTGGCTTCGATCCGGTTGCTTATGACATAAACCTGGCGGACTTCTCCTCCGCCGATGTCCTCGCGGATCTCCTTGGGCGCGGTCGTGTAATATCGGAACCAGCCGTAACTTCCTATGATGTCCGGCGTCCCCATGCCCGAGATCGTCCGCTGCCGGGTCGCGACGGGCGGGTAATTGGCCGGGATCTTGAAGATCGTCGCCGGGATGTCGTGCTCTTCCAGGATTTGCCAGAATGCCTTTCCGCCGCGCAGGTTCCGGACCTTCCCGCCTTTGATGGGAAAAATAGTGTTTCCGATGCGGATCGTTTTCGTCGCCGCTTCGGTGGCCGACGCAGAGAACTCAGGAATATAGGTTTTCGGATCGCGATGGATGAAATCGAAGATCCCGTGGCCGCCCGGGTTCGTGCCGGCGATGAAATTCGACCAGGCCACGGGGCTCTGCGGCGGGACGCTCGTTTCGAGCGAGCGGAACCCCCCCTGGGCCATCAGCCGCCGGAAGGCGGGCAGCTTGCCTTCCCTGATCCAGCGGTCGGTGAGGCCGGGGTCCATACCGTCAAAACCGAGGATGAGGATCTTCCGCGGGGTGGCCGTCTTGCCGAAGGATTTCTGGACGAAGCCGGGCCGCGTTCCGAGGGCGGCCAGGGACGCCGCCCCCAGTCCGGCCTTCATGAAATCCCGGCGCGATAACGGATGGGTCATCTTCGTTTCTTCTTTTTTCGGGTTTCCGATGAATCCGCCGCATTCACCCCTTGAGGAGGTCGGGACGGGAGAGGATTCCGTTCGTTGCCCGGCCCGGCTTGCGGCGGCCCCAGCAGGGAGCGGCCGTCCATGTGAGCCGGCGCTTCCAGGCCGAACAGTTGAAGGACGGTCGGAGCCATATCCATGATGGATGGCCTTTGGGCCTTGAGGGCGAGGCTGCCGAAGAGCACACCTGGAACGCTGGCCGGATCGATGCAGTGGTCGCCGCTCCAGGCTTTGGTGTTGTCCTCGAAGACCTTGTCCGAGACGATCCCCGTGACGCCGTCCCAGGACGCGCGCCAGCCCGGGCTATAGCCGATGATCAGGTCCGGCGCGTTGTCTTTGTAGGGACCGGCATAGATCTCGTCCCGGTCGTAGATCCGCTGGATCGCCGCACCTCCCCCGTCCACGTCGATGAGGCTTTCCAACTTTATTTTCAGTTCGGCGCGCAGGGTTTTGGCCTCGGCGCCGGAAGCGACGATGCCTTCCGCCTCGCGGCCCCTTTGGTTGATATAGATCCCGCCCAGACCGAGGGCATAGGCCCTCGTCCGCCGCCAATCGACGTCCTTGAACCACTCGCCGCTTCCCGTTTTGCCGTCCTTCAGAAAAAGATAGCCGTTCCCTGCCAGCCAGGAATTGAGGTTGACGCCGCGGCGAAAGGGTTTGAAACCGTGGTCGGACATGACGAACAGGGCGCTCTTCGGCGCCATTTTTTTCCGGATGCGGCCGATCATGTCGTCCATGGCTTTGAAAAGGTCCTCGATGACCCCGGGCCCCATCTCGGCCCGGCCGTTTTTCAAGGCCGGGTGGCCTGCGTCCAAATAGCGCCAGAACATGTGCGAAATGCTGTCGGTCGTTTCAAAGACGCAGACGACCAGGCCTTTCTTCGTCTTGCTCAGGGCATTGAAGAGCATGCCTTCCCATTCCTTGTGATTGGCGTAGGTCAGTTCGAGGAATGCCTTTTCACTGAGAGCGCCTTCGTTCAGGGCCCAGGTGTCGTTGGCCTCCCCGAGGGTGATGAAGCTGCCGAGAAGCTTGGCCAGATAGATGGAATAGATGAAGGGGTGGGAAATGGGCAGAGCGGGCTTTTCCGGGTCGATATTGAGCGGCGTGACGTACATCTCGAAATGCGGCTCGATCTGGGAAACGTAAAACTTGCAGATGGCCCTGATCTTGGTTCCCAAGCCCGGACGGAAGGTGAGCCGGACCCAGGGCGAAAACACGTTTTTCTTGAGGGTGAACGTCCGGCCTGAAACCTCGACCCGGGCCTCTTCCTTCCGGCGGTCGATCGCGATCTTCATCGGCAGCCGGATCTCTTCGGGACGCTTGAGCATCGTGTTTTCGGGCCCGGAGATATAGGTTTCGATGAGGTCGCCCTTGATTTCGAGGGGAAGGGCGAGGCCGCCTTCGCGCTTCTGGATCTTGACGGGATCGGACGTGTAGAAGGTGAACGTCCCTTGGCTGCCCTTGAGATCGGGCGCGCACATGCCCGAGAGGAGGTGACCCTTGAATTTTTCCGGAGGGAAGGTGATCGGGACCCTGAGGATGGAGCTGAAGATGCCACTGTCTCCGAGAATTTTCCAGAAGGGGACGCTCTTGCGCATGCCCTTGATCTCGGGCTTGGACAGGGGGATGTTGTATTTGCCGAAGGAGAGGACCTTTTTTGGTTTTCCGATGCGGGCCGAAGAGAGATCGGGAAGATAAGTCCGCGGATCGCGGCTGAGAAAATCGAAGATATTGTGCTTTGAAGGATTAGCCCCCGTCATGAACGAAGACCAGGCGACGGGGGAAATGGCCGGCGTCGTGGTCTGGAGGCGGGAGTAATAGCCTTCCTCCTTGAGCCTGGACAGATGGGGCAGTTTGCCTTCGGCCATGAACTTCTCGGCCAGTTCGGGAGCGAGGCCGTCCAGACCGATGATGACGACCTGGTCGACCCGGCTTTTCTTGAAGGCTTTCCGGCCCCGGACCAGGCGGAATAGGAAGCGGAACGGCCAGGAGAGAAATGAAAAAACCGCCAGAATAAAGGTCAAAAACAGGACCAGGAACGAGGATAAAAAAGCGAAGCCCGCGCCGGGCCCGATATAGGCCGGCAACGGGATCCCCGTTGCCAAAATCAAGAGGATCAGAAAAAGACCTCGGCTCTTTTTCGATCGGAAGGACATTAGAAACGGTCCATGATGATCTCGGACAGGTCCGAGATCTTGAGGTTGTCTCCAAAGTTGTTTTTGGCCAGGAAGAACGCGTCGTCCCATGTGTGCATGCCCTGGAACCCGGGGGTGCGCCCGAAAATCTCCTTTTTCTTGACGGAGCCCTTCATGTCGAATCCCGGTTCTCCGAGGACGATCAGGTCGGGCCCTTTCGAGACGTAAGGGCCGCAGTAGATGTCCTTGGCCGGGAAGACCTTGCGGACGACCTTCTGCCCTTCGAACTCGAGCTTGTCCAGTTTCCGGATGATTTCGTCCCGGATGGTCTTGGCTTCGGCGTGTCGGACCGATCCCTGAGGATACTTGTCCTTATAGTTCAAATAGATCCGATTGGGATCGAGGGCAAAGGCCACGGTTTTGGGATGGAGGTCCTCCAGGCCTTTCGGGACTGAATTCGAGTATTTAAGGAATTTTTCCTTCTCCAGCCAGGCGTTGAGGTAGACCTCCTGCTTAATCCCGGTGAAGCCGTGGTCGGAGAGTAAGAAAAAGTTCTCCTCGTCGCCGGAGTTCTTCTTGAAAGCCGTGTAGATCTTGTTGATCAGCCGGTCGATCTGGCGGTAGAACTCGAGGAAATTCTGGTGATGGGGATGGTCGGGATTCTCATAGGCGTTCCACAGGTAGTGGTGAAGCCGGTCCGTCCCGGTTATGACCAGCTCGAAATAGTTCCACTCTTCCTCCCAAAAATAATTCAGGGCCCTCTGCCGGCCCATGAGCGTCTTGATCAGCTCTTGCCAGAGGAGACCGGAGTTCTCCCGGGATTTGAGCGTGTCGATATCGATCTGGTAGCCCATCTGTTCCAGGGCGGCCTTGTGCGATGGGGGATAAACGGCTTTGCCCAGCTCCACGGCGACGAACCCGGACAGGAGAACCCCGTTCAATTTTCTCGCCGGGTAGGTGGACGGTTGGTTGATGATGATGCTTTTCAGCCCCTTTTCGCCCAGCGTATCCCATAAAGTCGGGACCTTGACGTCCAGGAAATTCGGGAAACGGAGGTCATAAGTCCCCGGTTTCAGGTCGGTGAAGCCGAAGATCCCGTGCGTTCCCGAATTGGTCCCGGTCATAAAGTCGGTCCAACTGACGGCGGAGACCTCGGGAAGGCTCGCCTTCATTTTATGGAGGTGCCCCGAATCGATGATCCGTCCGAGAGCGGACAGGACACCCTTTTTGGCCAGGTCGAGGAGTAGATCGAACGGAACGCCGTCCAGACCTATAACGCAGACGCGGTTTTGCTTTTTTTTCTTGAGGATGGACATAAATCCTGGCTATTATAGCACCAAACCGCGGGATGTCAATAAAAGGACCCGATGAAGCGCCGATCCCTGGACGTGTTTGACAAGGGAATTCGAGGTTGGTAAAGTGTAACTTCTAATAAGGGGTGCCATGGAGAAAATCAACCGGTTCATCGCCGTCCTCGAAGCGAAATACAGGAAAAAGACCAAGAAGAGCCGGAGTCTTTACGACCGCGCTCAAAAGGTCATGGTCAGGGGGGGCAGCCACACGCTCCGCCTATGGGCTCCCTATCCCTTCTTCATGGCCAGGGCCAAAGGCCCCTATGTCTGTGATATCGACGGCAATACCTACATCGATTATTGGCAGGGGCACTACGCCAATATTCTCGGCCACAATCCCGCCGTCTTAAAAAAGGAATTTGAGCGGTTCGATCCAGAGGGAGGTTCGCTCCATACGGGATTCGAAGGGGAAAGCCAGGTCAGGCTGGCCGAATTGCTCCTCAAACAGCTCGGTTACCGGGATTACAAGGTCCGCTTCACGACTTCAGGGACGCTGGCGACGATGTATGCCGTCATGCTCGCCCAAGCCCACACCGGCCGGCAAGGCATCTTGAAGATCGGAGGCGGTTGGCACGGAGCGTCCCCGTACCTTCTCAAAGCCGTCAAATACTATCCTAAAAGGGGGTTTGTTCAGGGGGAATCGGCCGGTGTGCCGGAAGGGATCCTTCGCAATACCCACGCCACCCGCTTCGATGATCCCGACGACCTGGAGAAGATCGTCCGGGCGAAAGGGGACAAGCTGGCCTGCTTCATCCTGGAGCCGTTCCTGGGGGTTGGAGGATTTCTGGCGGCCTCGAAAGAGTATCTTCAGCGGGCGAGACGACTGACGGAGGAATACGGCATCATCCTCATCTTCGACGAGATCATCTCCGGATTCCGGTTCTGTCCTTCGGGAATTCAAAAGCTCTACGGGATCGAACCCGATCTCTCGACTTTCGGGAAGCTGATCGGCGGGGGGCACGCCGTTTCGGCCGTGGCCGGCCGCGCCGAGATCCTCGATGGCTCCCGGGCGAAATCCAAACAGCGCGTCCTTTTCGAGGGCGGGACGTTCTCCTCCCACCCCCAGTACATGCGGGCCGGCTACGTCATGCTGAAATACCTGGTCGAGCATGCGGCGACGGTCTATCCGCGGCTGGCCCTTGCCGGAGACCTCCTGCGCAAGCGCGTCGAGGACGTCTTTGTCGCGGAGGGGATCGAAGCCAGGTGCACGGGATACGGCAACGCCGTCATCCGCGGGAGCTCGCTTTACATGGTCAACTTCCCGCTCAAGAAAATGGATTACGAAAGCGCCGAAGACGTCTGGAATCCCGCGACCTCGAATATGCGGCTGAAGGAAGAGATCCTCAAGCTCGCCCTCCTGACCGAAGATATCCACGTCGTCCACGGCGGGGGAGCGATCTCAACCGCTCACGAGGACCGGCATCTTGACCGGACGGTGGCCGGCTACGCCGAGGCGGCCCGGTTGTTCAAGAAGTATCTATTCTAACGGCTCTAACGGCGCTTCACCAAACTGAACCGATAAGCCCCGGCCGGGACCTTCAAGACGAGACGCGAGCCTCTCAATGCGGGCCGATCCCAAGAGAGGCTGGCCGGATCGGGCGTTCGTTCAGGCCAGATCGTTCGATCGTTCTCCCGCAGCGTCGATGCTTTCCACAATAACGGGATCCGCACCTCGGCCTCCGCGCCGATGGGAACGCGGAGCTCGAGGGAGAAGCAATTCTCCAGGCGCTTCCAATGGACTTCGATCGTTCCCCGGATCGTTTCATGAGAACATTTTGCGAACGTCAGTTCCGGAAGATCGGGCGGCCGGACCAGGATCTTCGTCCAGCCGGGAGCTGAGCACCGGACCCCGGCCAGCGTCCTGTAAAACCAGGCGTCCACGCTGCCGAGCATGATATGGTTGTGCGAGTTCATGCCGCCGCCCGTGTTCTTCTCCCAGCGTTCCCAGAGCGTCGTCGCGCCTTCCTTGACCATGTATCCCCATCCGGGATAGGTCGTCTGACGGGCGACGCGGTAGGCGAGATCGGTCCGCCCGTTCTCGCTCAGCACGTCGAGAAGGTAGCGCGTGCCGATGATCCCGGTGTCGAGATGACGATCCCAATCGTTGACGACACTGCGCAGAAGGCTTCGGACGACGGCGCCTTTTTTCGCCGGCGGGACCATGCCGAGATGGAGGGGAAGCGCGTTCGAGGTCTGGCTGGCGTATTTTTCCACCGGACTCGTCCGAAGGACGCGATACTGGTCCCCCTCGAGAAATTCATCGTTGAAGGCATCCTTGACGCGCCGGGCCAGGTCCGCGTATTTCGCCGCGTCCTCCGTCCGCTTTAAGGCGGCCGCGATCCTCGACAGAAGCAACGTGTCATGATAATAGAACCAGGTCGAGGTCAGCTCCAGCGGCGTTTGTTTCGGGACGACGCTTCCGGGGGAACACCAATCCCCGTATTTGCCGAGATCGCGGATGATCTGGCCGACTGTATGTCGGGAGAGGAAGTCGACGTATTTTTTCAGGCCGTCGAAGTGCTCGGACATGATCTCCTTATCCCCATAGTGCCAAAAAAGAAGCCAAACGAGCGAGATATATGCGGAACCCCAGGCCGGATCGGCCGGCCGGAAGCCGCCGACGTAAGGAGGCACGAAATCCGGAAGGCTTCCGTCCCGGCCCTGGGCGTTTCGGATGTCCTTCAGGAATTTCGCGTAAAAAGCGGCCATGTCGAAATTGAGGATCGCCTCTTCGGCCGACAGGTGAGCGTCGCCCAGCCAGCCGTGCCGCTCGTCCCGCTGCGGACAGTCCGTGGGGATGCTCATCAGGTTGGAACGCTGGCCCCAGAGGATATTGCGGTGAACCCGGTTGAGGAGAGTGTCGGAACAAAGGAACGTCCCGGCCGGTTTGACGTCGGAATGGACGACGCGGCCTTCGACCTCCTTGAGGTCCGGCAGGCTCGAGGTCCCGCTGATTTCGGCGTAGCGGAACCCATGATAGGTGAACCGCGGCTCATAAGTTTCGAGGCCGCGGCCGTTGAGGATATAGACATCCGTCGCCGCCGCCCCCTGATTGGGAGCCGCGTTCAAGGAGCCGTCCTCGTTCAGAAGCTCGGCGTGACGGAGCGTGACCCGTGTTCCGGCCGGGCCGCGGACCCGCATCCTCACCCATCCCGAAAAATTCTGGCCGAAGTCGAAAAGGCGGGCGTTCGGAGAGGGGCTGGAGAAGCGGCGCGGGAGCAAGGTCTGGATGACGCGGATCGGGGGCAGCATCTGCGCGTGTAGAGGAGGACCCGCGACGCGGACGGTTTTTTCCGTGTGTCCGATAATCTTTTTTCGCCCGTCGAAGATCTCGCCGAAATAGAGGCCGTTCCGCCCGACAGGGCCGGAGCCGCCCGTCCAGGTTTCATCCGTGGCGATGATCCGTCGAGAACCTTCCTCTTCCTCGATCTCGATCTGGCAGATCGCCCGCGGCGGGCCGAATCCGAAATTTTTGATGTGCCGTCCGTTACCGAGGACGATGACCGCCGCGTTCTTCCGGGCGAGGTAAGATGTGATATCGAAGGTCGCATAGAAAACGGATTTCCCGTAGTCGGTTTGGGCCGGATCGAGGACGTGGTCGCCGATCTTACGGCCGTTGAGGAGGAATTCGAAGAGACCTAGGCCGCAGACATAAGCCCGGGCCAATCGGGAGCGAGGACCCGCCGCAAAATTCTTAGTGAGATAGATCCCCTCCGTCTGGACATAAGCCCCCCGATATCGTCCGGCCAGAACCGTACCCTTCGTCCTGAAATAGCGCGGGGCTTTCAGGCCGATCCATTGGGCCGACCAATCCGACTTTTCGAGCAACCCCATCTCGAAAGACGCGGTTCGGCTGAAAGAGCTGATCGTCCCCTCCCGGTCCCACCAGCGAACCCTCCAGAAACAGCGCTGTCGGCTCCTTAAAGGCCGACCGCCGTAGGCGATGAGGGTCGTCCTGCCCGACCGGACCCTCCCGCTGTCCCACAGATCGCCGAGGTCTTTTTCGACAACGTCCGGGTGCGAACCGACGATGATCCGGTAGGCCTTGGGCGCCGCGCCTCGCTCGAAGTGTTTGAGCTTCCAGGAGAACCGCGGCCTTCGGGAATCGATCCCCAAAGGATCGGTCAGGTATTCGCAGGTCAGGTCCAGGGGAGCCGGGATTGTCATGTCCGTTCCTTTAGTCTTGGCTTATTGGACGCGCGCCAGGAAATAATCGGCGACCTGGATGTTGTACGTATCCGGATCCAGCGTCTTGATGATCGTCCAAAGAAATTTTCGGGAGGCGGGATCGACTTCGGTCAGGTCGACGATAGGGCCGTCCATCTTGTTCCCCTCGGCATCTGCGATCAGCTTGACCTTGGGCCGCTGGACGAACGAAGCATGGGGATTGTTGGCGAAGACGATGCCGATCTCTCCGGTGTTCAGGAAGACGAGCGATCCGACGGGATAAACGCCGACCATGCTGATAAAGGCTCTGAGGATCACCGGGTCGAACTCCATGCCGCTCTTTTCCAGCATCATGCTCAGAGCCTCCTCCTTAGTGAAGATCTTCCTGCGGAAAACGCGCTTGGAGGTCATGGCGTCGAAGGTGTCGGCGATCTGGACGATCTTGCTGTAGAGGTTGATATCCTTTTTGTGGATGTATTTCGGGTAACCGCCGAGATCGGCCCTAGTGTGATGTTCGAGGGCGACCTGGATGGCCCGGAACGGGACGTTCCGTGAGCGGGCCAGTTCGACGAGGCGTTCGGCGCCGAGACGGGAGTGCCCTTCCATGACGCTTCGCTCCGAGGGATCGAGCTTGGCCGGCTTGTCCAGGATCTCCTTGGGGATCTCCAGTTTTCCCAGGTCGTGGAGGAAGGCGCTGATGCCGAGCTCGGTCAGCTCTTGGCGCGAAAGGCCGAGCCGTCGGCCGAGGCCGAGGGCGAGGACGCAGACGTTGACCGAATGGTTCAGCGTATACTCATCGAAGTTTTTGGTATTGGCCAGGCCTTGGACAAAGGCTTCGTTGGAAGCGATGTGGTTGAACATCGATTGGATCCAGCGTTTGGTCAAGTTGAAATTCAGCATCTCCCGGTTGCGGTCGAAGAGCTCTTTAAGATGGTAAATCCCCAGGAAATACGTTCGGGCGGCGTTCTTGTCCCGGTTTTCGGAGCTTTCAGTGATTCCGATCGCCTCAATCGCGATGTGGGGGAATGAACCCGTCTGGAATTCCTGGAGGAGATGTTCGAACGGGTCGTCCTTGGCGATCTCCAGATTGGCCAGGAAGACCATGAACCGGGTCATTTCCTCCCGGGTCAATCCGGCCGACAAGGTCAGGGCTCCCAACTGCCACTCCTGGAACGCGCCGGTCAAAAATTTGTAAACGTGGTAAGTGGCGGAGTCGAACTTGATCCGGGTCCGGTTGAAAAAGACGGAATTCTGGCTGATGTTGATCTGGAGGGTATTGTCATGCTCCAAGACGCCTCGGAGCATTTCGAAGAACGGTCCCATCTGCTCCTGGACCATGGTGTTGTTGGGCTCATAGTATTTCACCAGCTTGAACATGGTCTGGAAACGGAGAAGGATCTCCGTGGCGTCCTTGAGACTCGCTTTGCCGGGTAGGTTCGGACTCATCTCATTTCTTTCATGATCGTTGTGGGCCGGCGGCCAGCCTGACCAGGGCTTCCCGGCAGGCTTCTTTGATCCTCTTCCGGCCGGAACTCTTCTCGCCTTGGCGCAGGACCTCGACAGCTCTGGGCGTCGCCATGGCCTCCAGGGCGCTCACGGCGAGAATCCCCGTCTCCTCGGCTTTCCCTTTGCCCCAAATTCCTTTTTGGCCGAGGAACGAGCGGAAGCACTCGAAGGACTCGTCGGACCGGATCTGGCCCAGGGCGCTCAAAGCGACCTCCTTTTCCTGTGGCGTCCTATCGTGGAAGTCCTTGTCCGAGGCCCATTGGGCGACGGAGGCCGCCAGGTCTTTGTCCGCCTCCATCCGTATACATTTGGCGGCCGCGACCCGGATCTCCTCGTCCGCGTCCCGGAGAAATCCGAGCAGGATTTTCTGGGCGAGGGAATCGGGAAACCGGCCGAGAGCCCGGATGGCCTCCGCTTTCACATCCCGGTTCCGATAATTGATGAACGGGGCCAGGAACGGGATTACGCGCTTATCGTTTATGTGGTCCAGGACGGCGATGATCGTCTTAGTGACGAAGGGCTTGCGTTCCTGGGCCAGGTTGGCCAGCAAGGCGAGGTTCTCTTTGCCGACTTCGGCCAGGAAGTCGAAGGCGTTGGAACGCACGCCCGGCTCCAGATCGCTCTCAAGGATCTCGGCCCCGACCGGAAGCGTCGCCGGTCCCAGCCAGCGCAAAAAATCAAAAAACGCGCGCGAATCCAGGATCGTTCCCCGGCGGATCTGGTCGCGGAGGATGTCGAGGGAGACCTGGGACTTCGCGGCGCGGATGAATTTGTCGATCTCCAGCGCCCGGGCGGGCGATTTGTCGCTGAGAGCTTGGGAAAGCTCAGCCATCTGATGCATCATTTGGAGCGCGTCGGCGAAGTCGGCTTTGGCCACGAGCTCGCCATAGCGCTTGTCGAGGAACGCCAGGATCATCTTGAACGTCTCGATGCGGTCCTCCATGTACAGGAGCTCAAAGATCAATTCCGAGAGGCCTTTGTCGGACGACGCGTCACGGTCAGAATCCAGCATGGTCTCGATCGCGCTCAGGTCGCCCTTATCCAGGAAGGCCGCCAGGCCGACGAAATCCCGCGCTTCCTTGTTCTCCTTCTGGCGGAAAACGACGAGGCGCTTGGAGATGTCCTCCAGGTCCTCCCGGGTCAACTCGATCTTGCCCTGGAACAGATGGTCCTTATCGATGTTCAGGTCCAAGAGGTTTTTCCGCTGGACCGTCAGCTTGGACTCCAGGAACTCATCGGGCGCGTAATAGCGCAGATGGACGAGGTCCTTCTTCCACAGGGCATCCACCGTGTCGCCTTCGTCGGGTGGGAGCGAGGCGACGTTCTTGATGGCGTTCAAAAAAATCTCGAACTCGTCCTTCTCCATATCGCGGAGAAAGGCCAGCTCATACAGGCCGTCCTTGAAGAACACATAGGGCAGGCTTTTGAGAACATCCTCGTCCTTGTAGACGAGCTCGCCCTTATAACGGAAGGCGTTCTCTTCGACGTGGACCTCCAGCTCCCAATGCTCCTCCAGGAATTTTTGGATCTTGTCGAAGAGCTCGTCCTGAAAACTCAGAACGGAGGAATGATGGGGAGGAAAGAGCTTCATCGAGGAGATCGTGTGGGCGAACAAGATAAGGATGTCTTTAACGCGGCTCAGCGTTTCCGGGTCGGGACGTTCGTCAGCCTCGTCAGCCTGAGTTCGCCCGTTTTTATCTATGTCCATGGGACGACGCGCGTCGTTCTCCCTGTCTCTTCACAATAAAACAGTTAGCCGAAAATTTCAAACACGAATGGAAATGATCAAGCCCGCCGGCTGAGGACCTCCCGCTCGTATCGGGAGACCTCTTCGAGCCAATCCGATCCGGGAGGGACGTCCGTCCGGAGACAGTGCTGATCCCAGACCGCTCCCAAGGGCAGGGATTTGGCTTCTTCGCGAAGGGAGAGACGGCCGAAATTGTCATGGGCCCGTTCGGAAGCGCGGAGCTTCTCCTCGGGCAGGAGCAGGGCGTAAAGGAACGCCTTGAGGGTCGCCCGGGCGCCGATCACCCAGGCTCCGACGCGGTTCAGGCTGGCATCGAAATAATCGAGAGCGATGTGGACACGGTCCAAGGCCCGGCAGCGGACGATTTCTTCGGCAACGGCTTGGATGTCGTCGTTGAACGTCACCACGTGGTCGCTGTCCCAGCGGATCCCGCGGCTCAGGTGAAAGACGAGCCCGGGAGCGAAGGGGAGGATGCCCGAGATCTTGTCGGCGATGGATTCGGTCGGATGAAAATGGCCGAGGTCAAGGCAGACCATCTTTCCTTTGCTTAGGGCGTAGCCGAGATAGAATTCATGCGAGCCGACGACGAACGCTTCCGATCCGATGCCGAAGAGCTTGCTCTCCAAGGAGTCCTTCATCTGGGCCGGGCTGAAGTCCACGGCGAAGATCTCGTCCAGAGAGTCTTTGAGGAGGCTTCGATGGGCGAGACGGTCCACGGGGACTTCCTTGGAGCCGTCCGGGATCCACAGGTTGTGCAGGCAGGCGCTCTTCATTTCCCGGCCGATGAAGGCGCTGATCTTACGGCAGCGCGTGACGTGCTCGATCCAGAACTTGCGGATCGACTTCTCCCGGTGGCTCAGGGTGAACCCGTCGGCCGCCTTCGGATGAGAAAAGCAGGTGGCGTTGAAGTCGACCTTCAATTTCTCCTGTTTGGCCCAATCGACCCAGCCTCGGAAATGGTCGGCGGCGATCTCGTTCCTGTCCACCGTCCGTCCGGCGAACTCCCCGTACATGGCATGGAGATTGAGCCGGTGAGCGCCGGGGATGAGGGCGAAGGCCCGGTGCAGGTCCGCCCGCAGTTCGTCGATCGTCCGGGCTTTACCCGGATGGCTGCCCGTGACCTGCAGCCCGCCGTCCGTGAGGCCGGCCCCGGGTCTCTCGAATCCGCCGACGTCGTCGCCCTGCCAGCAGTGAAGGGAGATGGAAATGTCCGCCAGTTTCTTCAGGGCCTTGTCCGTGTCCACGCCGTGGTCGGCATAGAGTTCCTGGGCGAGCATATAAGCTTGTTCGATCCTTCCGGGTTTCATTTCGTCCTCCTCTTTGGATTTGGTCCTCAGCGGCCGGCGACGCCCAGAAACCGGTCATAGGCCGATTCCCAGGCGCGCGGGTCCACCGGCTCATAGGTTTTCAAGTCGGTGGAGGCGGCGACGATGGCTCGGATCTCTTCGGGCGAGCGGACCAGCCCGAGCGCCAGCGCTTGACCCATGATGTTGCCGATGGCCGTGGCTTCGACCGGCCCGGTCACGACGGTCAGCGCCGTTGCCTCGGCCGTGAAACGGCAGAGCAGCTCGTTCCGGCTCCCGCCGCCGATGATGTGGATCGTCTCGATCGGGTGAGGGGAGACCTGCCGCAATTCTTCAAGAACGGCCCGGTATCTCAAGGCCAGGCTTTCCAGGACGCAGCGGACGACTTCGCCCCGGCCCGAGGGAACGGTCTGGCCCGTTCGTCGGCAGAAATTCCTGATGGCTTCGGGCATGTCGGGCGGATTGAGAAAATCCGGGTGGTCGGGATCGATGAAACCCTTGAAGGCGGGAGCGTCCGCGGCCGCGGCGATCATCTCGTCATAGCTCAGAGGGCGGTCCTCACTCCAGATTTTCCGGCATTGTTGAACGGGCCAGAGGCCGGAGACGTTCTTGAGAAACCGGATCCGCCCGGCCAGACCGCCTTCGTTTGTGAAATTCAGCCGCAGGGTCGCGGGCGTGATCAAGGGCGTTGAAACATCGATGCCCATGCACGACCATGTCCCGGAACTGATGTAGGCCCAATTCGTCCCTAGCGCCGGAACGGCGGCCACGGCCGAGGCCGTATCGTGGCTGGCTGTGGCGATGATCGGCAGGTCCTTCGATCCGGTCTCGGCGGCGATCGAGGGCAGGAGCTGGCCGACGACCGTTCCTGGAGGGATGGGGCGATGAAGGATGTGAGACGAAACGCCCAGCGCGCCGAGGAGCTCCGCGCTCCATTCGTTCCGCCGCGGATCGAGGAGCTGTGAGGTCGAAGCGATCGTGGCCTCATTCGAGATCGACCCGGACAGGAAATAGCTGAAGAGATCGGGAATGAAGAGGAGGTCCGCGGCGGCGGCGAGCAGGCCGGGATCCTCAAGGGCCAGGGCTTGGAGCTGAAAGAGCGAATTGAACGGCAGGAACTGGATGCCCGTGATCTCGTAGATCCGCTCTTTGGGACACTTCGCCAGGAAGGTTTCCATCGCCCTAACGTTGCGCAAATCGCGGTAGGCGAAGGGGAGGCCGAGGGAGCGACCCTTCCCGTCCAGCAGGCCGAAATCCACCCCCCAGGTATCGACGGCCGCGCTTTCGATATCGGCGGCCGTTTGTCCGGCGCAGATCTTCATCCCGGTCTTGATTTCACGGAACAAGGCCGGGACGTCCCAGTGGAGGTGCCGGTCGATCGTGACGGGGTCGTTCGGAAAACGGTGCAGCTCCCGGATGGAAAGGATCCCCCCTTCGAGCGTTCCCAGAACGGCCCGGCCGCTCTCCGCCCCTAAGTCGAAGGCCAGGAACCGGTGTTGGCTCATCTGCCTACATATTTATCCGGATTGACTGATTTAATCAAGGCAAAACGCTTCGTTTTGTCCTGAGCGGCGCGAAGGACCTCATTCAACCTCGATCGAACAAATGGGATCGTTTGACGGACTTGGTTGGCTCCGATTGCCGCGCCCCGGCCATTTCCTGTATCATTAGGGACCGGATAGGAGAGCGGCATGAAAATCATCAGCGATTCCTTGAATATCTCGACCGAAGGCTTCAATGATATGAAGGACCTGACTCCGCTGATTGTCGAGAGACTGGCCTCGCATCGCCTTAAAGACGGTCTTCTCAATGTTTTTGTCCCGGGGTCCACAGCCGGCGTCACGACGATCGAATACGAGCCCGGCCTGGTGGAGGATTTTTCCCGCTTCATGGAGAAGGTCGCCCCGAGCAACGTGCCTTACAACCATGACCGCCGCTGGGGCGACGGGAACGGTTTCTCCCATGTCCGGGCCAGCCTGCTCGGGCCGTCCCTCACCGTTCCTTTTTCGGCCGGCCGGCTGAACCTGGGCACGTGGCAGCAAGTCGTCCTCGTCGATTTCGACAATGGCCCCCGGAACCGGGCGGTCCTCCTTCAATTCATGGGCGAATGAGCGCCGGCGGCCCGATGGACGATAAATTCAAATTCCAAAGAAAGGAGCGTGAGCTGCGCCGGCGCAGCCGGGCCGCTTCGGTCGAGGACGCCTGGGCCCGGATCGAAAAGGACGAAGATCTGTCGGTCAAGGAAAAGCTCGAAAAACTCATCCACCTGAGCGCCCCCAAAAAGGATAAACCGCGCCCCCAGACGCCGCTCGAGCCCCTGCCGCGCGAGCCGCTCGTCTTCACCGACAATCCCTATCCGCTGCCGACGCGCTACGGCCGAACACGCCTTGCCGACGGGCTTTCGATCAAGGGCGACGTCCTCGGCTATTTGAGCAAGAATGGAGCGTTCGCCGACCTCGACCTGTCCACAGCTCTCTTCATCGACCTCGAAACGACGGGGTTGGCCGGCGGGACCGGGACCGTGGCGTTCCTTGTAGGCATGGGATACTATCGCCGCGACCGGTTCCATGTCGCTCAATATTTTCTCGGTGAGATGGGCGAAGAGCGGCGCCTCATCGAGGAGCTCGACCGCTTCTTCAAGGAGATGGACTTCCGTTCGGTCGTGACCTACAACGGCAAAGCCTTCGACCTGCCGCTTCTCGAAACGCGGTTCATCCTCCACCGGCAGCCGTTCGTCCTGAGCGACCTTCCCCATTTGGACCTTCTCTTCTCCGCCCGCAGCCTGTGGAAGCACAAGCACGACAGCTGCCGGCTCTTTCACTTGGCCCAGCAAATCGTCGAAGCCGAGCGGAGCGAGGATATCCCTTCGGCCGAGATCCCCTTCCGCTATTTCGATTATCTGCGGAGCGGCGATTTTTCGCTCATCGAGCCCATTCTGTATCACAATCAGGAGGACATCCTGTCCCTGCTGGGGCTTCTCATCTCGGCGGCCAAATTGTTCGAGACGGACCGGGACGAGGCCTCCGGAGAGTTCGACGCGATGGACATGTTCGGCGTCGGCAAGGTTTTCGAGAGCGCGGGGGATCTCGAAAAGTCCATGGCCTTCTTCGAGCGGGCCCTGGCCGGCGACCTGCCGGAGGAGCTGACCACGGTCATCAAGCGAAAACTGTCCTTTCATTTCAAGCGGAACGCGGATTGGGAGAAGGCCGTCTCTCTGTGGAAGGATATGTCCTCGCTCGACGACCAGCTCTTCTGCTTCCGGGAACTGGCCATGTATTTCGAGCACAAAGCCAAGCGTCTGGACGACGCGTTGAAGGCCGCGGAGGAAGGCCTGGCCTTGGCCCTGAACGGCCCGCAGGCCTATCGCCAGGATTTCGAGCACCGGCTGGAAAGGCTTGCGGCCAAGCTCCAGAAACAGGGAACGGGAAGGCGGCCGGGGGGGAAGTGAACAAGGAACTGGACGATTTCAAGGCTTATCTGCGCGCCCGAAGGCTGAAAGCGACCAGGACGCGGCAGCTGATCTTCGCCGAGATCGTCTCGACGCGCGACATCCACCCGAACGCCTATGAGATCTGCCGGCGGCTGGAAAAGAAGGGGCACAAGATCTCCCTGGCGACCGTCTACAGGACTCTCCGCCTCCTCGTCGAAAGCGGTCTGGTCAGCCAGGTCGATCTGGGAGAGGACCACAGCCATTACGAACCCGAAGGCCCAAAAACAGGGCATGGCCATCTCATCTGCCTCTCCTGTGGAACCGTCAAGGAATTCACCGACGCGAGGATCCAGCGGACGTTCGGGAAGATCGGTCAAGCGAAAGGCTTCGAGCTCGACAAGTTCTCCATCCAGGTCTTCGGCTATTGCCGGAAATGCAAGAAGAAATGAAAACGCGATGAGGGCGATGATCCTGCGGTCTTTCAAGCCCGCCGAAGAGCATCCTCTGGAACTCGTCGATCTTTCTGTTCCCAAGCCGGGTCCCGGAGAATTGCTGCTGCGCGTCGGTGCTTGCGGGGTCTGCCACACAGACCTGCACACGGTCGAAGGCGAGCTTCCCGAGGTGAAACTGCCCGTCATCCCGGGCCATCAAGCGGTGGGAGTGGTGGAAGAAACGGGGGAGGGGTGCCGGCGCTTTAAAAAAGGCGACAGGATCGGAGCGGCCTGGCTTCACTCGGCCTGCGGAAAATGCGCCTATTGCCTCGATGGGAAGGAAAATCTCTGCGTCGAGGGCCGCTTTACGGGATTTCATGCCGCCGGCGGCTATGCCGAATTCATGACCGTTCCCGAAC
>JAPKZI010000024.1 GCA_026393865.1 Candidatus Aminicenantota bacterium | reverse complement strand
CGAAGGCATTTCGCGCAACCCGGCGGCCGCTCCCCACATCCGCTTCCTCCTGCTCCTGGGGCTGATCCTGATAGAAACGCTCGTCATTTACGCCCTGCTCGTCACCTTCATCATCCTCATGATCAAGTGGGTCAAATGATCCCTTTGGGATCATCCCGAGTCTTTCGAGGGATCTCATCCATCTTACCCGAGGTCGAATGGGATCCTTCGCTTCGCTCAGGATGACATCCAGCATGGCGGCGCCGCTGTTCAAGCTTCTCGGAACGACCTTCAAAAGGTTCAACGACGACCGCTGTTTCAACCATTCGATCGTCATCTCCTACTTCACCCTGCTGTGCGCCGTGCCGCTGGTGGCCCTCTTCGCTTGGGCCGCGACTAAGATCATGGGCAACTACGAGCTGGCCGTTCGCAGCCTGAACATCTTCACCGAAGATTTCTTCGCCAAGTTCGACGTCTCGTTCTTCACGAAGCTCAGCGGCATCTCCAAGAACATCGGCAACCTGGGCTGGTTCGGCCTCGTCGGCTCGCTCATCGGCGGGAGCTTCCTCTTCTCCAACCTGATCTACGCGATCAACGCCATCTTCAAGTCGCAGCGCCGGAAGTCGTTCTTTTACAACCGGCTGATGGAATACGTCATTATGTTCATCGTCGCCGTGATCCTTTTCTTCTCGCTGTCGATCACGGCGGTCTGGACCGCCGTCCACCGGGCCATCACGGCCAGCGATTTCGTCCGGACCAGCCTCAATCCGGACGTCATGCCCCTCGTCGACAATGTCTTCCTCCAGTACCTCCTCCCCTTCATCCTCGGCTTCCTCGTCCTGTTCGTAACCTACAAGTACATCCCCGAGACAAAGGTCCACACCCGGGCGGCGGCCGTCGCGGCGGCGGTCGGATCGGTTCTCTGGGAGATCTTCAAGCGCCTCTTCGTCACCTACGTCGCCAATTTTTCCGCGGTCGGCATCGTCCTCAGCAAGCTTTTACGGGGGACCTTGGTCTCGATCATCTTCTTCCTGCTTTGGATCTCGTTCTCCCTGGCCATCCTTCTCTGGGGAGCGGAGCTGGCCGCCGTGCTCAACGAGCGGATCGAAGTGAAGAAAGCGCAAGCGGAGTTAAAATGAAACTAACGGTCAAGGAGCTGGCGGAACGCCTGAACGTCCCTTATGAGGGCGACAGCGAGGTCCTCATCACGAGCGTGGCCGGGTTGGAGAGGGCGGGCACGGGAGATCTCGTTTTTTGCGCTAAGCCGAAATTCCTGGCTCAATTGGAGACGACGAAGGCCTCGGCGGTCATACTTCCCCCCGGCCTAAAATTCGAGAGGACCCCGGTCCTGCGGGCGGAGGATCCGCATTTGGCTTTCGTTCGGGCCACGGAGATCTTTCACCGGCCCTACCGGCCGGAGCCCGGCATCCATCCCGCGGCCGTCGTGTCGCCGTCCGCCAAAATCGGCAAGGGCGTTTCGATCGGCGCTTTCAGCGTCGTCGGCGACGAAGCGGAGATCGGGGAAGGAACGGTCCTCTTCCCCCACGTCACGATCTATCCCCGGGTCAAGATCGGCGCGGCCGCGGTCGTCCATTCCAACACCGCCCTCCGCGAAGGCGTGCGCGTCGGTAACCGCGTCATCATCCACAACGGCGTCGTCATCGGCGCGGACGGGTTCGGGTATCTCAAGGGACAGGACGGCGCCCACATCAAGATCCCCCAGATCGGAACGGTCGTCATCGAGGACGACGTGGAGATCGGGGCCAACACGACCATCGACCGGGCCACCCTGGGCGAGACGATCGTCCGGCGGGGGGCGAAGATCGACGACCTGGTCATGGTCGCCCATAACGTCGAGGTCGGGGAGAATGCCATCCTCATCGCCCAGGCCGGGATCGCCGGGAGCTCGACGATCGGACGCAACACGATCCTCAGCGGCCAGGTCGGCATCGCCGATCACGTCGACGTCGGCGACAACGTCATCGTCGCCGCGAAGTCCGGCGTGACGGGGAGAATCCCCTCGGGCGCGTTCGTGTCGGGGAGCACTCACCTCGATATCCGCGACTGGCGGAAGTTCTGGGCCCTCGCCCCTCACCTCTACGACATCGTCAAGGATTTCAAAAAACTCAAGGCGCGGGTCGAAGAGCTGGAAAAATCATCCAAGCGGTGAGATCGCCACGTCGCTTCGCTCCTCGCGATGACATTTTAGAGAATGAATAAACACCTTTGTCTATTCTATTAAACCCCCTACCCCCTGACAATTCAGGGGGGGGTAAAAGGTCGGTCAATGCGAGCCTCTTGGCGTGGCAATCACACCTTTTTGCTTACTTCGTCGATAGGTATTCGTCCACGCTGATTGCGGCGTGGGCGCCCGTCCCGACGGCCGTCGCCACCTGATGCGGAGCGCCGGCGATCACGTCGCCCGCGGCGTAGATCCCGGGCTCGGAGGCGGCCATATCTTCGGCGACAATAATCTCGCCCCATTCGTTGAGATTGACAACGCCCTTGACAATCTCGTTGGTCGGATCCACGCCGATTGAAACGAACAGGCCCTCGACGGCCAGCGTCGATCTCGAGCCGTCCTTGACGTTCTTCAACACGACACTCTCGAGGTTGGACTCGCCGAGGATATCGTCGACGATGGAGTTCCAGTGAAAAACGATCTTCGGATTGGCGAAGACCCGTTCCTGGAGGATCTTGGTCCCGCGGAGCTTGTCCCGGCGGTGGATGAGGTGGACGGTGCCGGCGAACTTGGTCAGGAATTCCGCTTCCATCAAGGCCGTGTCCCCGCCTCCGACGACGGCGATCTCCCGATCGCGGAAGAACGGCCCGTCGCACGTGGCGCAGTAGGAAACGCCGCGGCCGATGAGCTTGGCTTCGTTCGGCAGGCCGAGGCGGCGGTAGGCCGCGCCCGTGGTGACGATGACCGCGCGCGCCGGATAGTCCGCCTTGCCGCCGCGGACGATCCAACGGTCTCCGTCCTTGCGAATCTCCCGCGCCTCGTCGGTCACGATCCGGGCCCCGAACTTGACCGCCTGTTTGCGGAAGTTCTCCATCAGATCGAAGGGAGCCACGCCGTCGGGAAAGCCGGGGTAGTTCTCGATCCAGTCCGTGATCAGGATCTGGCCGCCCGGGATTCCTTTCTCGAGGACAAGCGTGTTCAACCGGGCCCGGCCGGTATAGAGGGCCGCGGAGAGGCCGGCCGGCCCCGCGCCGACGATGACGACATCGAATGGCTCGCTCATCGAGCTTAAAAATGCTTGCTGATCGTCGCGATGATCTTGTCCTTGGGCAGAGCGCCGACCATGGTCTCCTTGAGCTCGCCGCCATTGAACAGGAGGAGCGTCGGGATGCCCCGGACCCCGTAGCGGGCGGGCACCGACCGGCTCCCGTCCACGTCGAGCTTGCAGACCTTGAGCTTGTCCTTGTATTCGACGGAAATCTCGTCCACCAGGGGAGCGATCATCTTGCAGGGCGCGCACCAGACGGCCCAGAAATCGACGAGCACGGGAAGGGGGGACTTCAGCACGTCTTCCTCAAAACTCGCATCGGTCACGTTGATGATATTATCGGCCACTTTGACCTCCTCTTTTGGTCCCTATCGCTTTGGCATAGAGCTCGAGATGTTCTTTGGCTGCCGTCGCCCACGTCGTCTCATCCGAACCGTTCCGGATCTCCGAAAGCCCCTCCGCCCGCCTTTGGAGAATCCCTTCGAATCCGCTCCCGGCTTCGCCCGCGAGAAGGGCCTCTTTCCAATCCGCGCGGACGACGTTGAGCGCGTCCGAAAAAATCAGTCCGGCCTTCAAGAAATTGAACCGGCCGTTGAGGGCCAGCTGGTCGGATGTGAAATAATCCCAATTGAGGCCCGTCCAGGCCAGGGATTCCGGGGGGAACTTGCCCTGGCGCGCGGCATCATAAACGGACAGGACCGTCGCCGTGTCCTTGAAATGGCTTTTCTGACCATAGTGGGTCCGGAGGAAGAGCGGGACGAGGGCGGTCGGCCAATCGTGGCAATGGATGACATCCACGGGGAGTTTCAACTTGAGGACGAACTCGAGGACGGCCCGGTTAAAGAACGTGAACCGCTCGTCGTTGTCGAGATACTCCTCTTTGGCCGAACCGTAGATCTCATGGCGGCAGAAATATTTCGGATTGTCGACGAAAAAGACGGGGCCGAAAGCCGTCTCGGCTTTCAGGACGCTGGCCTTGACCTTGTCGCCTCCGAGCGGGACCCAAAGTTCGGGAAGAACGGTCTCCAGGGCCAGCGACTCGATTGCCGGGCGGCGGTACTTCGGCAGGACGAGGGAGACCTCGGCGCCCTGACGGGAGAGGGCCGAGGCCAGGCCGCGGGCGGCTTCGCCGAGGCCTCCCGCGACGGCGAACGGGGCCGCCTCGGGCGAGACGATCAAGACGCGCGGGTGATGGGTCATTTTAAGAGTTCAATCATAGATTTGGGGGGCGGAAATGTCAATAAAGCGGGATTCGTTTATCCCCCCCAGGAGAATTTCTCGCTGAGCAGGCCGAAATAGTTCCTTTGGGGGGAGGAGACCAGGTTCAGGGCGTGTTTCGCCCGCCGGACCTCGACGACATCGCCGTTCACCATCGCCCCCCCGCGTTGTCCGTCGAAAGTCAGGTAGACTTCTTCCCCGGACGTCAGAAGCTCGATGCGGATCCGGGTATCGGACGAGATGACGATCGGACGAAAGCTCAAGGTGTGGGCGCAGATCGGGGTCAGCAGGACGGCCGGGATGGACGGGTAGAGGATGGGCCCGCCGGCCGCCAGCGAATAGGCCGTCGAGCCGGTCGGCGTGGCGATGATGAGCCCGTCGGCCTTCAAGGTCTCGAGCCCGCGGTCGTCGATCCAAATCTTCAAGTGGATCATCCGGGCCACGGCCCCCTTATTGATGACGACGTCATTGAGGCACAAACTGGCCTCGCCCTTGAACGTCGCCTCGAGCAGGAGGCGCGAGCTGATGACGCCCGGCGCGCCGTCGAGGAGCGCGTCCAAGGCGAGCGTCATCTCGGGGAGGGTCACCTCGGTCAGGAAGCCGAGGCTGCCCAGGTTCACCCCCATGACGGGCACACCGTGGCGGGCCGCGATGTGGGCGATGCTGAGAAGCGTGCCGTCGCCGCCGAGGACGACTACCAGGTCGGACTCTTCGGGAACCTTGGCCCGAGGGAGGCCGCCGGGCCGGCCAAGCTTCTCGGCCGCCGCTTCCTCTAGAAGATAGGGGACGCCGCGCCGGTCGAGATAGGCGCCGAGATCGGATAGGACGCTTTCGATGCGGGGGGCGTGGGGTTTGATGACGATGCCGACCTTACGAATGGTGCTCATCCCGGGTGACCTCCTCGATCCATTGTAACACGGCGTCCCATGGCGGCTGCAATCCTTCGCTCGACCAGAGAACGAAGAACTCCTGGTTGCCCTTTTGGCCGCGCGTCGAACAGCGGACGAGGCCGCGGGGATCAAAGCCGATGTCCGCGGCCTCCCGAAGGACCCGTCGGAGAACGTCGACGTGGACGCCGGCGTCGCGCACGACTCCCGTCCTCCCGACCCGGCCTTTGCCCGCCTCGAATTGCGGCTTGATGAGGGAGAGGATGAAAGGATGACGCGCAGTCTCCATCACGCCCTTGATCGCGGGCAATATCTTGATAACGGAGATGAACGACACGTCGATGGTGAACAGGTCGGGTAGCTCGGGGAAGTCGCCCGGCGCCAGGTAGCGGGCGTTCTTTTCGATCAGGACGACGCGCGGGTCCTCCCTGAGCTTTCGGTCGATCTGGCGCGTGTCGACGTCCACGGCATAAACCCGGGCCGCGCCGCGCTGGAGGAGGCAGTCCGTGAAGCCGCCGGTCGAGGAGCCGATATCGGCGCAAGTCCGGCCGGCGACGCCGACCTTGAAAACGGCGAGCGCCTCTTCGAGCTTGAGCCCGCCCCGGCCGACATACGGGAGGGTTTTTTGGACGGTGATATCCAGGCCGGCAGGGACGAGCTGGCCGGCTTTCTCCAGACGCCGGCCGTCGCCGAAGACCAGGCCGGCCATGATCAAAGCCTGCGCTTTCTGGCGGGTCTCGGCCAAACGGCGTTCGACAAGGACCTTATCCAACCGTTCTTTGGTCAAGGATGGTTTCTCAGCTGGGCCGATAGAATTCCCGGATCTGTTCGGCCAGGCCGGCGGGATCGAGCCGGAACATCTTTCGGATCTGGTTCGCCTTCCCGACGGGATAGATCTCGCCAGGAAGGCCGATCGATCGGAACCGAATATCGAATAGGCCCTTCCGATCCAGCAACTCCCGAACCCCGCTTCCGAACCCTCCGGCGACGACGCCTTCTTCGACCGTGATGATCATCCGCCCGCTCTTGGCGAAGCGGAGGATCGCCTCTTCGTCGAGCGGCTTGGCGAACTTGGCGTCGACGACGGCCAGAAGGATCCCCTCAGATTCGAGCTTCCGGGCCGCCTCGAGCCCCGGATAGACCATCCGGCCGTAAGCCAAAAGGAGGTCCGGGCCGTCCTTCAGCATCTCGCTTCTTCCCAAGGGGACGGCCTTGAAACCCGCGTCCATGGCCACCCCCGGCACTTCGCCCTTGGGGAAGCGGATCGCGGTGGGATGGCCGTAGGTGAGGGCCGAGGAGAGCATATGCTGCAGTTCGTTCTCGTCGCGCGGGGCCATGAGGATGATATGGGGCATATGCCGCAAATAAGCGATATCGTTGATCCCCTGGTGGGTCGGACCGTCGTCGGGCACGATCCCCGCCCGGTCCAGGGCGAAAACGACGGGCAGGTCCTGGAGGCAGACATCGTGGTAGACCTGATCGTAGGCCCGCTGGAGGAAGGTCGAATAGATGGCGCAGACGGGCTTGAAACCGCTCAAGGCCAGCCCGGCGGCAAAATTCACGGCGTGCTGCTCGGCGATGCCGACGTCGAAGAATTGCCCGGGCAGCTTCACCGCGAATTCCGTCAGCCCCGTCCCTTCCGGCATAGCCGCGGTGATGGCGATCACCTTGTCGTCAGCCTGGCCGAGCTTGACCATGGTCCCGCCGAAGACCGAGGAATAGGAGGCTTTCGCCGCCGGTGCCGCCGGCGCGCCGGTGGGGATCTCGAAAGGCGGGGCGCCGTGGAAATGCTCGGGGTCCACGACGGCCGGATCGTAGCCCCTCCCCTTGCGCGTCACGCAGTGGATCAGGACCGGGCCGACGTCGTGCGTCCGGGCCTCCTCGAAGACCTCGATGAGCGAACCCAGGCTGTGGCCCTGGACGGGCCCGACGTAGCGCAGGCCCAGTTCCTCGAAGACGAGGCCGGGGAAGAACGTCTTCTTGACGAGCTCCTCGACGGCCCGGCCGGCCTTGATCATGGGCCAGCCGAGCATGGGGATCGATTTCAGGATGATTTTGGCGTGGTCCTTGATCCGCAGATAATGCTGGCCGGAGGCGAGGTAGGAGAGGTATTTCGAGAGAGCGCCGACGCTCTCCGAGATCGACATCATGTTGTCGTTGAGGACGATGATGAGCCGCTCGCGGAGATGGCCGATCTGGTTCAGCGCCTCCCAGGCCACCCCGCCGGTGAGGCTCCCGTCGCCGACCACGGCGATGACCTTGTGCGGCTCCCGCTTCTTGTCCCGGGCGACGGCCAGTCCGAGCGCCGCGGAAAGGGCGGTCGAGGCGTGTCCCGTGTTATAAACGTCGTATTCGCTTTCCTCGCGGTTCGGGAATCCCAGGATCCCGCCGGATTGGCGCAGGCCGCGGAATTTGTCCCGGCGGCCGGTGATGATCTTGTGCGTGTAGCTCTGGTGCCCGACGTCCCAGATGATCTTGTCGCGGGGCGTATCGAACACATAATGGAGGGCCAGGGTGATCTCGACGACGCCC
>JAPKZI010000066.1 GCA_026393865.1 Candidatus Aminicenantota bacterium | reverse complement strand
CAGGCGATCGTGTTGCCACCGTCCCTCAGATCGCCCCGCAACCCGCCCTGCCAATCCGACGCAACCACCGTCGTGGCGTTCTCGAAGAACCCGTTCGAGCGCATACCTAAATGGTTGAAGAACACCAGCCGGTTGCGGTCGTTTGCATCCTGATTGATCGACTCCGGATGCCCCCCGGAGGACCACGCGCCGCCAATCACTGGGTACCCCTTGGGGATGTCGGAGATAGGCGTCGATGGCAGATTCGTGCCGGCGCCCACGGGTTGCTTGCTGCGGAACAGGCCGGGATAGTCCATCGAAAGGCCTCTGCTGCTGGTGGAAGCCCAGAGGTAGCCCTCGCGGTCGATCAGGAGATCCGTCACGAAGCTGCCGACACCCGCATAGTCCGTCCAACTGCTTCCCGCGTCCAGCGAACGCTGGATTCCTCCGTAGGTGCTGACATAGATCTGATCGTCCGGGGCGACGACCATGGCGAGTCTTTGGAGAGTGGACTGCTTGTCCGATGTCACGCGCTTCCAGCTTCCGCCCTTGTCCGACGAACGATAGACTCCCGCCATAAAGGGCGACCTCCCATCCGTGACCAGGGCAAAGGTATTGCCCTTCCGGTCGCACGCCACACGGGTGATGACGTTCTCATGGGCGCCAAATCCATTCGCGGCGGGATTGGTGCCGGGCTGGAGGGTGCTGATGCGCCATTTCAGGGGTGTGGCCCGCCAGTCGTCCGCCACGACGGTCCAGCATGTTATATTGACCTTGCCGTCGCTCAATTCCCATTCCCCCGCAATCATCCACATCTGTCTCTGCGGACCGGCGGCGATCGGGCCGAAATGCAAGCAAGGGAATTCGGGTCCGGGGGTTTCCTCCCACGAGTTGCCGGCGTTTGTCGAGCGTAACAACTTGGCCACCTTGCTCCGTCCGCGATAGGCGCTGGTGTTCTGGACGGTGCAGAATAGCGTGTCGTCGGGAAGCACAGCCAGCGTATTGACGACCTCATTGGTCTTGGCATGCATCAGGGTTTCTTTTCCCACCGGCTCCCACGTGGTCGCCCCGGAATTCAGACGGAATACGCCGTCATACCCCAGGTGTATCGCATCGGTTCCGACGATAATGAAGACGGCACCCGCGCTGGTGACTGCCACCTGGCTCACGAAGCACTTGTCCATGAGGCGAGGCAGGCCGGCGCCCGGCAGGGGAACACACGAGCCGCTATCCCTGCGGACCTCCCAAACGCCCGCATTAGTGGCCACAAGGATCCGGCCGTCCGGGGCCAGGGCGATGCCGTTCAGGGCATATTTATAGAGCGCCACGTATTGCATGGGACTTTCCTGCGCGGGGCCCTGAGCCCAGCCCGTATGGGCCGCGGATAAGGAGAGAATCACACCCGTCAGCACGCCGATCCATGTTTTCATCAAACCCTCCTATGTTCGGGCTCTAGGAATCTACTTTTCCGGCCCGATACCAAAAATACTATTCACCTAGTAAGACAGAGATCGCCATACCAGGTCCCTTTCCGCCGCCCGCGGTAATATAGGAACGGTAACCGGACGCGAGATTCCCCGAGAATTGAAGCTGGGATACGCATTGAATATAGGATTCCCGGTTGGATTTGTCAATCATAATCGCCGGCAGGGAGATGTCGAGCGCTGTATTCTGATTCAGTTTCCAGGACTCTTACCCGGATTTCGCTGTCGTAGAAGAAGTTGAACAGATCGGCCGCGAGTCGCGAATACCGGGTTTCGCAGACTGTACGGATGGAAGGAAGCACAATCCAAGATTGCGGCTTAAAACTGCCAAAAATTGACGCCCAACTTTTTTAATAATTTAAGAAAATGAGAATGGGCGATACAGGATTTGAACCTGTGACTTCTACCGTGTGAAGGTAGCACTCTGGCCACTGAGTTAATCGCCCAACGGCCCTCATTTTAATCAAAACTCCGGCGATGTCAATTTATTGACTTTCCCGCCTATTCCCTTTATAAATACGGTAATGGCCATCCGACGCTGCCCCTACTGCAAGGCGATCATTGACGAATCCCAAAAGTATTGCAATAACTGCGGCACCCAGCTCCTGTTCCCCGAGGACGAGTTCGTCGAGGAGGACATCAAGGGGGAGAAGATCGTCGACGAGGATTTCAAGGACGCCGAGGAAGAATTAGAGGAGTCCGTGGAACCATCCGGCGAAGAGGAAGCTCAGAATGAAGAGATCGACCTCGAAGAGGTCTTAGAGGGCGAGGCCGCCTTCCCCGGCGAGGACGACGAGGAAGAAACGGAAGACGAGGCTGAAGAAAAAGTCGAGGAGGAAGTCCCGGAGAAAAAGCCGGTCGAAAAGCCGAAAATAAAGCCGGCGGCAGCGCCCCTTCCGGCGTCGCCCGCGGCCGCGCCCGTTCCCATAAAAGCGGAGCCGGTCAAGCCGGCGCCCGCCGAAGCCGAGCCCGTGAAGCCTGAACCTGTGAAGCCTGAGCCCGCGAAACCGGCGCCGCCGATACCGGTCCCCCCAAAGGCCGAGCCCATGAAACCGCCGCCGCCGAAACCAGCGTCTCCAAAACCGGAACCGGCGAAAGAGGAAGAACCGGTCGAGCGGAAACCCAGGAAAAAAGGCCGGCCCCAACCGGTTGTTATGACTCCGGTCGTCGAGGAGCGCGAGGTCCAGGCCCTCGCCGCCGACGAGCCTCCGGACGACGTCGAAGACGAAGCCCCGCTCGACGAAGACCTCGAACCCGATGAAGAGGACGACGACAAGTCCGATCCTGATACTCGGGAAGAGATCGTCCGCCTCATCGCCGCCCTGGAGAAGAAGCAGAAAAAATTATCGCTGACCCGGGACGAGGAAAAGCTCCTCGCCCCGCTCGAGGAAGCCAGCAACATCCCTCCCTGGGCCGATCTGTCCAAGTCGAGCGCCTCGACGGAGATCGTCGACGAGGACGCCGAGGAGAAAGTCGAATCCCGGAGCTTCGTTCCCGGCGACACGATGGATTTTGAAGAAGAGGTTATGAGCCGGGCTGAAAAAATAGCCCCAACCCGCCCGACCATCGGGATCCCCGAAAAAGTGACGAAGGACAAGAGCGGTTTTCTTTTCGACAAAGCGGACATTGCAAAAGTGAAAACCGACGAAATCGGCATCCCGCGCTACAAGATGGAAGAAGCGGAAGAAGCGGAAGAGGACGTTTACGCGGCCGCCGAAGAGCCGAACGAGGCCGAAGCGGCCGAAATCCCCCGGCCGCGGCTGGGATTCTTCGGCCGGCTGACGGCCTTCGTCTTCGACCTCATCTTCATCGCCGTGGTCTGGATGGGGACCGTCTGGGGCGCCTCTCTCATGATGGACGTCCCCGTCAGGGCGTTGGTCAAGGCCGTGCCCATTCCCCTCGGGGGCCTGTTCTTGATCCTCCTCGCCGGCTATTTCTTCCTCTTCTTTTTCTTTTTGGGAGAAACGCTGGGCGGGCGGATGGCCTCGCCCCGCGACTAGGCCCGCCGCTCTTCGCCGTAGGCGAATTCCGTCCCCAAGAACCGTTCCCGCGCTCTTTGGTCGTCGGCGACCTTGCGCGGGATGTCCTCGATCAGGATCTCGCCTTCGTCGATGATATAAACCCGGTCGGCGATCTTGAACGTGTCGCGCACGTTATGATCCGAGAGAAGGATCCCGATGCCGCGATTTTTCAGCGCGGTCATGATTTTCTGGAGCTCGGCGATGGTCAGAGGATCGATGCCCGTGAACGGCTCGTCCAGGAGAAGGAACTTCGGCTTGAGGATCAGGGCGCGGCAGATCTCGAGCCGCCGCCGCTCACCGCCGGAAAGGCTGTGGGCGGACTGCGAGGCCAGGGGCAGGAGCCCGAATTCCTTGAGCAGCTCCCGGGCCGGCGCTTCCCAGGAACGCGTCGTGGCCGGCTGAAGCTCGAGGGCGAGCCGAAGGTTATCGATCACCGAAGCCCTTAAAAAGACCGAACTCTCCTGAGGAAGGTAGATCAGGCCGATCAGGGCCCGCCGGTGGGTCGGATCTTGGGAGATGTCCAGACCGTCGAGGGTGATCCTTCCGTCGTCGGGCCGGACGAGACCGACGATCATCTGGAAGATCGTCGTCTTGCCCGCTCCGTTGCGGCCGAGCAGGCCGATGATCTCTCCGGACCGGACCGTGACGTCGGCGCCCTTGACGACGGCGCGGCTCCCGTAGCATTTGACGAGTCGTCGGGCTTCTAAAATCGGCATTGAACGGCGGGACCTCGAAGGCTAAAATACTAAGGTCATTCGGCCGGGCTGTCAAGGAATAAGGGAATGAAAGCCGTCATCAGCGCCTCGCGCAGGACCGACCTGGTCGCTTTTTTTCCGGCCTGGCTGGCCGGGGTCTTTGGCGGAGAGTCCGCGTTGGTCTTCGGGCCCCGCGGCGGGACGATGAGGGTGGACCTGAGGCCCGCGTCCGTCCATACCGTCGTCCTGTGGTCTAAGGACTTCTCCAACCTGCTCCGGAACGCGCACCGGATCCGGGAGGTTCTCCGGAAATACGACCAGCTGTATCTCCTATTCACGGTCACGGGGCTCGGGGGGACGTTCATCGAAAAGAGCGTTCCCGGGCCGGCCGAGGCTCTCGCCCAGCTGCCCGCCCTCGTCGCCCTGGCCGGGCATCCTAAGCGCGTCTCCCTCCGCTTCGATCCCGTCGTCTATTGGCGGGAGGGGTCCGGGATCAAGACCAATCTCCGTTTCTTTGAAACGGCGGCCGAGGCCGCGGCGCGCGCCGGGATCGAGGACATCCGGATCAGTTTCACCCAGTGGTACGGAAAAGCCCTGCGCCGCGCCGCGACACACGGGTTCGATCATGTCGACCCGGAGGAGGAGGGAAAGCTCGAAGCGGCGCGAAGCCTCGCGGAAACGGCGGCCCGATGGGATCTCCGCCTTCATTCCTGCAGCCAGAACTTTCTGACCCGGGTCCCCGGCATCCGGACCTCGGCCTGCATCGACGGGACGCTCTTGCGGGAATTGCACCCGCGGAAGGAGGAGGCGCCGGCGGCGAAGGACCGGGGCCAGCGCGGCGAGTGCGGCTGCACCACGTCCATCGACATCGGAAGCTACGCCCAGCCGTGTTCGCACGGCTGTTTATACTGCTACGCGAATCCGAGGACCTCATGAGAGATAAATGCTGTACCTGCGGGGGCGTTTGTCCCGCGCCCAAAGTTGACTTTATCCCTGGCCGGCCCTATGATTCCGGCGGATATTCCCAAAGCGAATAAAAAAAATCAAAATATTCGCCGGGTGACTTTCGAGGAGGTTCCGTGTCGAGAAGGCTGATCAAGGGAGTCATCATCGTGGCGATCCTGGCCGCCGCGGGTTTCTTGATCTTCTTAGGCGTTCGCCCCAAACCGGTGGCCGTATCCACGTGGGAGATGAAGACGCTGGAAATCAGCGAAACCGTTTCCGGCGTCGCGACCGGCTTCATCGAACCCGCGAAGCGCGTTTTTCTCCAGCCGGAAATCTCGGCCCGGATCAAAGAGATCAAAGTCCGTCGAGGCGGCCGGGTCAAAACGGGAGAGACTCTGGTCGTCCTCGACGATTCGGATTTCAAGGACCAGCTCCGCGCTCTGGAGGCGGCTCTGCCGCTCTTTGAAGCCCGGGTGAAGCAGGCGAAGGCCCATGCGGCTCAGCTCAAACTGGACTCTGAGAGAGCCAAAAAGATTTTCGACGGCGGTTCGCTGGCGGGCCAACAGTTCGAACTCGCGAAAATGGCCTTGGACCTGGGCCTGGCCGAATTGGAAGCGGCTGAATCGGCCTTGCGTCAAGCGCACGTCAACCGTGAGGTGACTGTTTCCTCATTGAGAAAAACGCGTGTCCAGGCCCCGTTCGACGGGCTGGTCTTGGATTCCAGCCTGGAAGTCGGTCAACTGTGGAGCGGGCTGGCCGTTTCTTCGTTGGCCGGCGGTTCCATGCTCTCGCCTTTCGGGCGATCCGACGCGCTCGCAGCGGCGCCCGGCGCGCCGGCTTTGGTCTCCCAGGCTTCAGGAGCTTCCCAGTCCTCCGGCCAGATCGAGCTCGTCGATGATTCGCGAATGTTCGTCTGTCTGGATATCGACGAAAACGACTTCTGGAAGGTGAAAATAGGACAGCCGGCGTTCCTGGTCATCGATGCCCTCGGCAAACGGAAGCTGAACGGGAACGTCGTTGAGATCTATCCGTTCATCTCCAGGGTTCTGGATCAAAACCGTACGGCCAGGGTGAAGATCCGCCTTTCCGACGAGTTGAAAGCCGACGTCCTCCCGGGCATGTCGGTCAACACCGAAATCCTGATCTCTTCCCGGAAGGACGTTCTCGCCGCCCCGACGGCCGCGATTCTCGTTCGTCCGAACGGAAAAATCGCCTACCGAGTGGCGGCCGGGGTCCTCAAAGAGACGCCCGTGGAGACCGGGGTGTTCAATTGGGAGTGGAGCGAGATCGTCTCTGGGTTGAAAGCCGGTGATCGTATCGCCAGGCCGCCGGAAGCGATCCAGCTCAAGGATGGCCTTCGCGTGGTCGAGAAGGATCATGGGCCCTGAATCGACGACCCCTCCGCCGGCGCGAGGTTCCGCGACTGCCTGGGAGTCGATCCAGGTCGCTCTGGACACGCTTGGCGCGAACAAGCTCCGGACCGGGCTGACCATGCTGGGGATCATCATCGGCGTGTTCGCCGTTATTTCCCTGGTCTCCCTCGGCGCCTCGGCCCGGCGCTACGTGGCCGACCAGTTCGCGGCCTTAGGAAGCAATGTTATGATGATCATGCCCGGCAAACGGGAAACGATCGGAAGCGGAATGGTGGTCGGCGTTTCCAACGTGCACAAGCTGACCATGGAGGACGCGGAGGCTATCGCGGGCGCCTGCCTTCGATCAGCGGCGTCGCGCCGGTCATCTACGGGCTCGGCCTGGTCAAACAGGAGGGGGTTTCGCGGAACACCTGGGTGACCGGCACGGGACATGAATATCCGTCTGTTCGCGGCCACGGTCTCGCGACCGGCCAGTTTTTCGGTCCCGACGATGTCGAAAGGGAGCGCCGGGTGGCGGCCATCGGGACCAAA
>JAPKZI010000002.1 GCA_026393865.1 Candidatus Aminicenantota bacterium | reverse complement strand
AGTGCCCTGGGAGACCTGCCAGACGTTTTCGGGGTCCTGGGGTTATTACCGGGACGAGGCGACGTGGAAGAGCGTCCGTCAGCTTATCGTCATGCTCATCGAGACCGTCAGCAAAGGCGGGAACCTGCTCTTGAACGTCGGGCCGACGGCCCGCGGCACGTTCGACGACCGGGCGCTCGAGCGGCTGAGCAGCCTCGGCGACTGGATGAATCTTCACGGCCGGTCGATTTACGGCTGCACCGAAGCTCCGGAAGCTTTTGACGTCCCCGCCAACTGCCTGCTCACTTATAACGCCCAAGCGAGGCGTCTCTACGTCCATGTCCTCGAATGGCCCATGGGCGTCCTTCGCCTCGAAGGATTCGGGGGCAAAGTGAAATATGCTCAGCTCTTGAACGACGCCTCCGAGATCAGGTTCACTGAGGAAGGCCGGCCGGCGGACCTCGGCTATATGGGGTTCATGCCCGGCCAGACCAAGGACGCGGCCGGAAAATCGGTCGTCCTTCGCCTGCCGGTCCTTCAGCCGAAAGTCACCGTGCCGGTCATAGAGCTTCTATTGAAATAAACTCGGACTCTCGATCAGGAGCGCGCGCGACCGAGGCCGGGCGCTCCGAGGTTTTTTGAATTTCGCGGGCCGCCATGCTATAGTCTTTCGCGGCGGGATCGCCGGCGGCGGACGCCAATTAATGAAGGAGAAGGGAATGGAAATCGAAGTCGCGATCAAGACGGCTCTCCAGTACGAGAACCGGGTCGTCGGAGTCTACCAGGAGGCGGCCAAGTCCACCCTCGACGCCGCGGGAAAGCGCATGTTCGAAACGCTCGTCCGCGACGAACAGAACCACGTCAAATATCTTGAACACAAGCTCGACGAGTGGAAGAAGACCGGGCGGGTGACCCCCGAACGGCTGGACACGCTCGTCCCTTCACCCGAGCGCATCGAGGAAGGCGTCAAGAAGCTGCACAGCCGCGTGGCGACCCAATCCCGTGAAAACGAGCTCAAGCTCCTCCGGCGGGCCTTGGATGTCGAAGTCGAAACAGGCGCCTTTTATAAGTCGGTGGTCCGGGAGCTACCGCCAGAAGGGCAAAAGTTGTTCGAGCGGTTCGTCGAAATCGAGGAGGGCCACCTGAAGATCGTCCAAGCCGAGATCGATTCCGTGTCCGGGTTGGGATTCTGGTTCGACATGCAGGAGTTCGACCTGGCCAGCGGTTGAGACGGTTCTCCCGGATCGAATTTGAATAGAAGAGGACACATCCTCGGCTTAAGGACGCGTCCCCTTATTTTTAGAGTTCTTTGACGTAAATATTCCGGAAGTACGGCGGCGAGGCGCTGTCGTGGTTCTGGAAGCCGATATATCCCTCGAGCGCGTAATCCTTGACCTTGCCGCCCGGCTTGGCATCCCAATCCATGATCAGTTTACCGTTAAGCTCGATCTTGAGGTGGCGGCCGCGGAACTCGAGCTTGAAGTGGTTCCATTCGCCGGTCGGTAGGAACGCGTTCATCAAGGGGGCCTGGACATCATAGGCGGCGCCGGTCACGTGGATGTCCGTTCCGGCGTCGTAGATCTGGATCTCAAAGGAATGGTAGATGTAGTCGTCGCTCGTCGGCATGTCGGGAACCCGGAGGAAGATGCCTGAGTTGGTTTCCTTCGTCGAGCATTTGAAGTCGCATTCCAGGATGAAATCCTTGTATTTCTTGGCGCTATACCAAAGCAGGCCCATGCCCCCCTGGCCCTTCAGGACGCCTTTCGCGTCGACCTCGAAATATCCGGGGCCGTAGTGGTTCCAGCCCTGCTTGTTGGGCCGAAAGATGCGTTCATAACCTTCGTAGTAGGTGACGCTCTTGACGAAGTCCATGCTCTTGCGGAAAGCGGGCATGGGATCGCCGACCTCCGCCTGGTTCTCGTATTCCATGGTCAGGTAACCGTCGTAATCCTGGAGGGTCAGCTCGGCCAGCAGGTCGCGGGTCGTTCCCTTGCCGGCGCCCCAGGGCGTATCGTCCACTCCTTTGGCCGTGCCGAAATCGCTCCGGTCCTTCAAATGGACGTCCAGGATCCGGCCTTCGAGAAGTTTGAAGGCCTCGCGGGGATCGTTCATCCCCCGCATCCAGTGGCCGCTGTCGGCGCAGGAGCCGATGCGCGGGTCCTTGCCGTCGACGTGGTTGAAAACGGTCTCGGGCAGGTTGTACTTGGACGGGGCCGGATGGTTGTGGATGGCGATTTTGATGTTGTACTCTTTGACCAGTTTTTCGAGGAGGGTGAAGTCGTCGTCGTCCGGCTCGCAGACGATGATCCGTATGCCCATTTTCCGGGCGAAGTCGAAGACTTTGCGCATGCTCTCCTCGGTCCGGCCGATGTCGACGACGCCGTATCCGTAGAGCGTCACGCCGGACGCTTTGAGCCACTCCTTGACCTTGGCCACCTGGTCATGGGTCATGTTCTGGTCGAACCGGGCTTCCGGAAATTCGGCCGACAGGGCTTGCCCGGGATAGGCCTCGACGGCTCCGACTCCGAGCTCCTTCAGCTTGAGCAGGGTCTCGGCGAAAGTGAACTTGCGGAAGGTGTAGGCCTCCGAGGCGAAGGGAAATTTCTTGATCCGGACGTCCTGATAATTAGCCGACTCAACGTATTTCTGAATCTCGGACGGGATGTGACGGATCTGCGGCGCCGGCGACTGCGGCTGAGCGTGTCCAGTCGTTAGAAATCCAAACAAGACGACGATCGAAATGATGCTCACATAGATTTGTCTTTTCATATTTCCTCCTTCTTTTATCTGGATCCTCCGGGATGGTCGTAACAACCACGGAGGACGGGATAATCTCTCAACGGCGCTTGGGATTCCAGGTTCCTTGGGCCACGGCCGGAACGTAATTTTCGAGCCCCGGCGGCGGGAAAGGAACTGTCTTGCCTTTGGCGGCGCTCATGTAGGCCGTCATCAGCAGTTCGGTGACGTTGAGGCCGTCGCTGAAGTTCTCCTCCGGCCGGACGCCCTTTAGGAACGACCGGATCATGTGGCGGTTCTCGGCGATGTAACCGTACTCGGTCGCTTCGTCCGCCACGACCGGCATGAGTCCGATCTCGGCGTTCTGTTTTTCGACGAGGTCTTCGCCGGCTTTGCCTTTGACCTGACGGCTGAAGAAGACCTTGAGGCCGGAGTCGAGCGTATTGATCTGAAGGGAGTATTCGGGACCGAGGAGCTCCATGCTCAGCCGAAGCCCGGCGCCGACATAACACCAGCTCGTCGTCGTCTCGACGATGATAATTTTTCCGGCCGCGTTCTTGTACTCGACGAGCGAGCGGGCGAAGTCTTCGGCCGGGCGGTTGATGTAATCGGTTTTTCCGCCGCTGTTTTTTGCCAGGATCCGGGCGTAATGCGGCTCCTGCCATTTCAGGCAATTGGTATAGGCATTGACGCTGACGGGCGTCAGGACGTCGCGCGGAGCGCCGGGCGGGGTCAGCATGAACCGGGCTTCCTCGACAGAGTGACACATCATGTCGTTGAGCACGCCGCCGCCCTGGAGCGTCCCTTCCCAGAACCAGGGCATGTGCGGACCGCTGTGCTCCTCGGCCGCCCGGGCCAGATAGGGCGGTCCCGAGAGAGCCGCGCCCCGCGCCCAGACGATGTCCTTGCCGCGAGTGACGGCCGGCGAGAAGACCTGGTTCTCCAGATACCCGTCGAGGAGCTTGGCCTTGCCGGCCAGCTCCAGCATCCGCCGGGCCTCTTTGACGTTGCGGCCGAGCGGTTTCTCGCAGGTAACGCCGCGGAGATCTCCTTTTCCCTTGATAGCGGCATGGGCGATCTCTTCCATGACCTCGGTTCGGGTGTAGTTGGGCGCGCAGATCCAGAGAGCGTCGATGGCCGGGTCGGCGACCATCTCCGTGACCGACTTGAACGGCTTGGGACTGCCGACGTCCAGGGATTTCACGAGCCCGCAGGCTTCCTCCGCCCGTTTCCGGTCGGGATCGAAGACGCCGAGGATATCGGCGTCGCGGACGCCGACCCAGGACCGGATGTGGAACCGGGCGATGAATCCGCCGCCGATGATCCCGATGCCGAGAGTTTTCTTTTTCACGTTCTTCTCCCCTGGGAATACTTCAGATCGACGATCCGCCGATCGCGGCCTGCTTTTTTTCTCGGAAGAAAGCCATGAAGAGGATAAGACAAAAGAGAGTTAAGGCCGTGGGGACGAGGAACGTTCCCCGCCAGTTGACGACCTTGACCGCCTCGCCCGCCGCATTCAGGCTCTCTTTCGTGAAAATCTTCTGGATCCAGCCGCAGAAGAGGCTGCCTACGAAGCTCCCAAGCCCGAGGATGATCGTGGCGATCAGGCTTTGGGCGGAGGCGCGGATGTCTTTCGGAGCGATTTTGTCGACATAAATGTATGCCGCCGTGAAGAAGAAGACATAGCAGAACCCATGGAGAGCCAACGAGGCGATGACCAGCCAGGCCGGTGCGCCGATGACGAAAATGATGTAGCGGATGGGCCAAGCGAGGATACCCAGGGCCAACGTTTTCCTCATGCCGTATTTCTGAAGAGCGCGCGAGAGCAGGAAGGCCATGACGAAGATCTCGGCAATCTGGGCGATGGTCATGACGGCGGATACATATTTCTGACTCACTCCGATGACGGAGGATGTGAGAAAGGGGGATGTCAAAACATAGTAAAACTGGAGTTCCGTGGCCACGACGAAGGAAATCACGCCGAAGATGAGGAAGTTTTTATCCTTGAACATCTTCAAGGCTTCGAGAAAAGCCCAGGGTTTGGCCCCTTCTTTCTTCGGAGGCGTGTGCGGAAGGCCGAAGGCAAGGACTCCCATCACGAGTGAAAAGATCCCGGCGAGGAGGAGCGTGTCGCCTTTCATGGCGATGCCGTCGGGGGATTTCGAGAGGCCCCGCCAGCCGGTCAGGGCCCATCCGGCCGCAATCCAGCCGATGGTTCCCCAGACACGGATGGCCCCGAACTCCTTCTCCGAGTTTTTCAAGTTAATGAAGGCGATGGAATTGGTCAGGGCCAGCGTCGGGGCATAGATCAGACTGTAGAGAAACATGAGCCACATCATGGACGAGAAGGTCGTGACGTTGGCGATCAGGAGGAGAATGACGCCTCCGATGAGCTGGAGGACGGCGATGACCCTCTGGGTGGGGAAGTAGCGGTCGGCGAATTGCCCGCCGATGAAGGGAGCGACGATCGTGGCCAACGGCAGCAGGCTGAAGATCAGGCCGAGCTGGAATCCATTGAAACCCAAATTGTTCTGGAGATAAGCCGAGAGAACCGGAGCCCAGGCGCCCCAGATGGCATATTGCAGGAACATCATGGCACTCAAACGGAATTTTACGCTCATGGCCGCCTTCCTTTCATGGGAGATGTGATCGTCATGTGAGACGAAAAATATATAAATTCCCCGGCGATGTCAAATGGGAGCGGGACTTCCGTATCGACATTCGCGGCTTAATATGATATTTTTTTGTCGTTCAAGGGATTGGACATATGAACGTAAAAGGACTCCGCGTTTTCTGGATCGTTTTTTTCCTATGCGCTTCGATCGAGGCAGCTGAAACAAAAAGCTTTTATTTCCCTCAAGTTCGGGTCGACATCCAAATCAGCCCTGAAGGTTCATTTACGGTCGATGAATATCGCACTTACGAGTTCCGGGGGCGATTCAGTTGGGCCTCGCTCTGGATCCCCCTACGCGTGAATCGCCAGGGCTATGGCTATGACGTCGCCGTCGAGGAATTCTCCATCACGGACGAGATTGGCTCCCCGCTCAAGACGGAAAGCGGAGAGAGGGGGGACCGGATCGAAGCAAAATGGTATTTTTCGGCGAAAAACACCCGGCGGACCTTTCATATTCATTATCGGGTCCGTGGCGGCGTCGTCAGTTATCCTCAGGCTTCCGAGCTTTACTGGCAGGCCATCGGCGGCGGCTGGGCCAAGCCGACCCAAGAGGCCGAAGTCCTGGTTCATCTGCCGGGACCCGTCAAGGACACGAAAGACATCCTCGTCTACGGCCACGGCCCGCTTTCGGGCTATGCCGAGATCATCGACATGCAGACGGTCCGTTTCCGGGCAACGAACCTCCGCGCCGGGCAGTTTCTGGAGATCCGTTTTGTCTGGCCGTCGGGAATGGTTCGGGGGATCGCTTCCGACCGGCATACACGCGAATCCATCCAAGAAGAGGAAGCCCGATTCGTCCAGGATACGATCGCCAAGGCGCGGCAGGCTCAGGAGTCCTCCGCCCGAACGGCCAAAGTCGTCAAAACAGTCATCCTCGCCTGGATGGCCTGGCTGTTCCTCGGCCCTTTGATCTGGCTGTCCTTTTATCTCCGGACCTGGCGGAAGGTCGGCCGGGACTACCGCTTCCCGGAGGTTCCCCTTTACCTGCGCGAGCCGCCCTCGAAACTTCAACCGGCGCTGGTGGAGAACCTGATGAAGGAAGGCGGCGGGATCACCCCGAGGTCTTTCACGGCCACGATCTTCGACCTGGCCCGCCGCGGTTACCTGGAAATGGAGGACCGGATCGTCCAAAAGAAGAACATCCTGGGAATAGCCCGCCCGGATTACGAGACGACTTTAACGCTCAGGCGGGATTTTTCCGACGACCGGGACCTTCTCGAACACGAGAAAGACCTGCTCGACCTTATCTTCGGGAGTATCGCCCCGCAGGAGGTCCAAAGCGGCGCCCGGCTCACGCTGGACGACATGAAGAAATATTTCAAGCGCCACCCCCAGACCTTCCAGAAATGGTATCAGGCTTGGGCCAAGGGCATTAAAGAGGCGGGGAAGAAAATCGGGTTCATAGAGCCGGCCGGCATCCGGGCGCGGAACATCTTCGCCGCCGTCACCCTGCCGCTGGCCGTTTTGACCATCAATCCCATTCTCGGGATCCTCGCCGCTGTCTTGATTCCCAAGCTAAAACGCCGGGCCATGACCTGGGCCAACGAATATGAACGGTGGAAGGCCCTGGACCGGTTCCTCGACGATTTTTCGAACTTCAAGGACATCCCACCCGAATCCTATAAGCTCTGGGAGCATTATCTCGTGTTCGGCATCCTTTTCGGCAACGCCAAAAAGATTATCCAGACGCTGCCGATCATCCTCAAGGACGAGCGTTCGGCGGCGCCGGTCTGGTACTACGGCTTCAACCGGGCCGCCTTCCTCGGCTCCGGAAGCTTGGAACACATGATCAGCAGCATCAACGTCATGTCCACGACCATCCAGCAGGCCAGCACGTCCGCGGCCCACTACTCGTCCGGAGGGGGCGGCGGATTCAGCGGAGGAGGGGGAGGCGGCGGCGGGGGAGGCGGCGGAAGCGCGGGATGAAAAAAATGTGGCGGGTCCTGTCGCCGATCAGCGCCGTCTATGATTATCGAATTAAACCGAAAGAAATAATTAAATGGGGACATGTTCCTCATTTTTTTAAATGAGGTACGTGTGCCCGTTTTAAAAGGAGTTGGACATGAGAAAAATCATGGGGTTCGCCGTTTTCCTTTTGACTTGTTCGCTTCTCGGCGCGGCGGAGAAGGCGCCGCTGAAGGTTTTCGTCTCCGTGGACATGGAAGGCATCTGGGGCGTCGTCCACAGCGAGCAGACCTCGTCCGAGTCGAGAGACTACTCCTATGCCCGGAAATGGATGGCCGAGGACGTCAACGCCGTCGTCGAGGGGCTTCTCGAAGCGGGAGCGACGGAGGTCGTCGTCAACGACTCGCATGGCAGCATGCGAAATATCCTCCCCCAGGACTTCCATCCGAGAGCCAGCTTGATCAGCGGCTCGCCCAAGCCCTTGTCCATGATGCAGGGCATCGACGGCTCGTTCGCGGCCTGTGTCTTCGTCGGCTATCACGCCCGGGCCGGCACGACGGCTTCGATCCTCGACCACACGATCTCGGGGGCCTCGATCCGGGCGATCAGGATCAACGGCCTGGAGCTGCCCGAGCTGGGGATCAACGGCGCCATCGCCGGCTATTTCAAGGTCCCCGTGATCATGCTCAGCGGGGACGTCGAGACCTGCCGGCAGGCCAAGGCCATACTCGGCAGCGAATTGACGGCGGTCGAGGTCAAGGAAGGCATCGGCCGGCTGGCGGCCAAACTCCTCCCCGCGGAAGAGGCCCGGAGGCGACTGAAAGAGGGGGCCAAAGAGGCGCTCTTAAAACGGGACAAGGTGGCCCCGTTCAAACTGGGCCCGCCGTTGAACTTCGAACTGGAATTCCAGACCAGCGCCCAGGCCGAGATGCCGGCCCTCCTGCCGCAGGTCAAGCGGTCCGGCCCGCGGTCGGTCGCCTTCACGGCCAATGATTATCTCGAGGGCTTCAGGCTGATGCGGGCGATCATCGCTCTCGCCGCGGCCTCTTGAGCCGCGAGGATTTTTATCGTCCGGGGATCACGGGCCTTTCGATTTGACGAAACTCAGGGGCCCCTTTTTCCGTATCATTCAGATGAGATCAATTTCTCAATTCGCGTAAGGAGGCAAACATGGCCGATGAACAAAAAAACGAAGAACCGAAAACGGGAAAGACCCGGACCGAGGAATTCAAGCTGAACGGCGGGGAGATCCTTGACAAGGTCAAGGAGGTCATCCACGAAGGGAACATCCGCCGGATCATCCTCAAGGATGAGAAGGGCAGGGTATTCCTGGAGATCCCTCTGACGGTCGGGATCCTGGGGGCCGCGCTGGTTCCCGTCCTGGCCGCGATCGGAGCGATCGCCGCGCTCGTTTCGAAGCTGACCATCGTTGTCGAAAAGGTCGAGTGATCCGCGTCCGGCGCTTCGTTTCACGATCCCTTTTGATTTCGCGGGGCTAAACGGTTAGAATCGGTCTGGGCTGAGATGAATTGCGAGGTTGAAGGCCATGCCATCTAGAACGATTTCCGCGGCCCGTTCCGCTGTCTGTTTTGCGATCGGCTTGTTTCTGCTCCTGTCGTTCCCGGCGATAGCCCAGGAAGGCCCGGGCACGCTCAACCTCATGCCCATACCCTCCAAACTCTCCCTGACCGGGGGCAAGCTCCGTCTCAACGAGAATTTCGCCATGGGGGCCCTCGGCGAAGCAGGGCCCCGGTCCAGGAAAGCGGCGGCCCGGTTCATGGACCGGCTGGCCGGCCGGACAGGGATTTTCTTTAAGCAGGACTACCGGACCGACTTCATTACTTCGGGCAACGCGACGTTCCTTTTCAAGTACGAGACGGCCGGCCGGCTTGAATTGAATGAGAACGAATCCTACGCCCTGACGGTGAGCCCCGACCGGATCATGATCATCGCCCGGACCGATCTCGGCGTTCTCCATGGTTTTGAAACCATCCTCCAGCTCCTGGACGCGGACGCCCAGGGTCACTTCATCCCCTGCGCCCGGCTCGACGACCAGCCGCGCTTTCCGTGGCGCGGACTGCTCATCGACGCCGGCCGCCATTTCATGCCCGTCGAGGTCATCAAGCGCAACCTGGACGGGATGGCCGCGGTCAAAATGAATGTCCTGCATTGGCACCTCTCCGAGGACCAGGGATTTCGGGTCGAATGCAGGGCTTTCCCGCTCCTTCACCAGCTCGGCTCGGACGGCCATTATTACACTCAGGACCAGATCCGGGACGTCATCGCCTACGCGGCGGACCGGGGCATCCGGGTCATGCCCGAATTCGACATCCCCGGTCATTCGACGAGCTGGCTCGTCGGCTATCCCGAGCTGGCCGGCGGGCCGGGCCCGTACCGGATCGAGCGGCGGTGGGGTGTCTTCGATCCCGTTTTCAATCCGACCGACGAAGCCACCTACCGTTTTTTCGACAAGTTCTTCGAGGAGATGGCCCCGCTCTTCCCGGACCGCTACGTCCATATCGGCGGCGACGAGAACAACGGCAAGCAGTGGGACGCCAATCCGAAGATCCAGCAGTTTAAAAAAGACCATAATCTTGCCGATAATCACGCCCTTCAGGCGTATTTTAACGGGCGCATCCTGGCCATCCTGACCCGGCTCGGGAAAAAGATGGTCGGATGGGACGAGATCTTCCAGCCCGGCCTGCCCAAGGACATCGTGATCCAGTCCTGGCGGGGCAAACAAGCCCTGATCGATTCGGCGCAGAAAGGCTATCAAGGCCTTCTTTCGAACGGCTATTACATCGACCTGTGCCAGCCGGCCTCATTCCATTATCTGAACGATCCGCTCTCCGCGGACGCGCCGCTCGAGGAACAGGAACAAGGGCTCGTCCTGGGCGGCGAAGCGACGATGTGGTCGGAGTTGGTCACTCCGGAAACCATCGATTCGCGCATCTGGCCGCGGACGGCGGCCATCGCCGAACGGCTCTGGTCGTCCGCCGATGTGAAGGATGTCGAGGATATGTACCGTCGGCTGGATTCGATCGCCATCCGGCTCGAAGAGCTGGGATTGACCCATTTCAAGAACCAGGAGATGCTGCTCCGGCGTCTCGCCGGAGGGGCGGATATCGGGCCGCTTCGGACGCTCGTCGACGTCATTGAACCGCTCAAACAATACCGGCGCCAGAACCAGGGCGTGACCTATACCCAGCTGTCGCCGCTGACCCGGGCCGTGGATGCCGCCGCCCCCGAATCGAGATCGGCGCGGATCTTCCGGAAGATGACTGATGAGTTCCTCCAGACGAGGGATCCGAAGACGGCCAACGCGCTCAAAACCCAGCTTCAACTATGGCGCTCCAATCACCGATTTTTAAGCCCTCTGCTCAAGACCGCTCCCGCGCTCGCCGAGATCGAACCTTTATCCGAGGATCTCTACACCGTGGCCGACCTCGGGATCCAGGCGCTCGACGCCATCCTGGCCCGGACGACGGGGGACCGGACCTGGGTGAATGAGAGCTTGGGATCGCTCCAACAGGCCAAGAAGCCCAAAGCTCAGGCCGAACTCGCCCTTCTCCCGGCCATCGAGAAACTTGTTCAGGCGACGCTCTCAAAATAGCCGACGGGCGCCGAGTCAAGGGACGAGCCTTCGGCTCGCCACTCGCCCGTGGCTTATATCCACGGGCGAGTACGGCGGAAGTGGACCCCCGGGCAAACCCGGGCCCCCGGCCGCTGTCAACGCTCCGGGGGTAATAATGGTTCCCGAACGCCAAGAAATCCCTCGATTCATGGTCTAATGGGATATATGGAAGGTTCTGTGAGGAAAAGACGCGCGCCGGCATGGCTGTCCTCTGGGCTGTCCGAAATGGGTGACAGGGAGCGGGCGGGGTAGGGAAACATCAGGCAAGGGAAATTGGCATATTTCTTGTATAATGATGTCTGGAGTCGGATGAATGTCGGAGAAGCTATACTTGACAAAATCGATAGGAAAACATAAATTTAGATGGTGTCGCCGGACTCATCCTTCGTGGAATTGAAAAGGAGGACTGACATGACGTCCAGACGATGGTTCCCCATAGCTCGTCGCTTCGCCCTTCTGGCCGTTTTGGCCGCTGTCGGCGCGGGTCTCGCGTTCCAGCCGGTCTTCGGCCAGTATTTCGGCCGGAACAAAGTCCAGTACGAGAAGTTCGAATACAAGGTCCTGAAGACCGAGCATTTCGATATTTACTTCTATCCCGAAGAGGAAGAAGCGGTGCGCGTGGCCGCCCAGATGGCCGAGCGTTGGTACAAGCGCTTCTCGCGCCTGCTCAACCATGACCTTCGCGGCCGGCAGGCGCTCATCATGTACGCCAGCCATCCGCAGTTCCAGCAAACGACCGTCCTGCCCGACGTCCTGAGCGAGGGGACGGGGGGCGTCACGGAATCCTCCAAACGCCGGATCATCCTGCCCTTCGGCGGCACGTTGGCCGACACCGACCACGTCATCGGCCATGAGCTCGTCCACGCTTTCCAGTACGACATGTCCGCCGTCATGGCCAACCGCTCCGGCAATCCCGGCGGATCGGGCGTCGAGCGCGCCCCTCTCTGGTTCATCGAAGGCCTGGCCGAATACCTGTCGATCGGCCCTATCGACACCCTCACGGCCATGTGGATGCGGGACATGATCCGGAAAAAGAAGATCCCGACGATCAAGGACCTTCGCGATCCATACAAATATTTTCCCTACCGCTATGGCCATTCGGTCTGGGCCTACATCGGCGGCAAATGGGGCGATCTCGTCGTGGCTAAGCTGATGAAGGACGTCTGCCGCGGATTCGACTACGACAAGGCCCTCGAGAAGAGCTTGGGGCTGTCGTTGGAGAAGTTGTCCGCGGCCTGGCAGGAAGCGCTGAAAAAGGACTACGCGTCCATCCATGAGTCCACCCAGGGGCCTGCGACGATCGGCAAGCTCCTAATCAAGGGAGCCGAGAACGATCCTTATAACGTCGCCCCCGCCTTGAGCCCGGACGGCAAGAAACTCGTCTTCATCTCCTCGCGCGAACTGTTCGCCATGGAGATGTTCATGGGCGACGCCAAGACCGGCAAGGTGACCAAGAAACTGACCAGGACGGCGGTCGATTCCCACTTCCAAAGCATTCAGTTCATCAACTCGGCCGGGTCATGGGACATTGACGGCAAGCGGTTCGTCTTCGGCGCGGTCGCCGAAGGCAAACCGGTGTTGGCCTTCCTCGACGATGAAGGCAGCCGGGTCATGGATGAGATCAAATTCCCCGGGTTAGGGGAGATCCTGAACCCGACCTGGTCGCCGGACGGGAAGAGGATCGCTTTTTCCGGTCTGGCGGGGGGTCTTACCGATATCTACATTTACAACCTCGAGACCAAGGACCTGCGGAACGTGACGAACGATCCCTACGGGGATATCCATCCGGCCTGGTCGCCCGACGGCCGATGGATCGCTTTCGTCACCGAGCGTTTCAATAGCCAGCTGAAGACCATGACCATCGGCGAATATCAGCTGGCCCTGATGGATCCCGAGACGGGCGACATCAGGCCTCTGGCCACGTTCAAGGAAGGGAAGAACATCAATCCGCAGTGGGCGGCGGATTCCAAGATCCTCTACTTCGTCTCCGACCGAAGCGGCATCGACAACATCTACCGCCTGGACATCGCTTCCGGAGCGGTCTCCCAGGTGACCAATCTCTACACGGGGGTCAGCGGCATCACCAGCCTGAGCCCGGCCTTCTCGATCGCGGCTAAGTCCAATGACGTCCTTTACAGCGTCTATGACGAAGGCAACTTCAGCATCTACTCCATCGAGCCTCAAACCCTGCTGGCCGCCAAACCCGTTCAGGACCTGCCGGGGGCCGTCTCGCCCGCCGTCCTGCCTCCCCAGGACCGGCAGGGATCGGAGATCCTCGGCCTGCTGAAGACCTCGACCTTCGGGCTTCCGGATCCGGACAAATTTTCCGTCGCCCCATATAAACCCAAGCTGACGCTTGACTATGTCAGCCCCCCGACCGTGGGCGTTGGCTATGACCGTTACTACGGCGCTTACGGCGGAGGCGGCATCGCCATGTATTGGAGCGATATGCTCGGCTGGCATAACCTGGTGACGATGGCCCAGATCTATAACCGGCTCATGGACTCCTCGTTCATGGTCGCTTATCAGAATTCCAAGAACCGCCTGAACTGGGGTTTCGTCGCCCAACGCTCTCCCTATGTTTACGGGGACTATGCCTACGGTTCCGACGGTTACAATTACGTCGAACAGGAGATCCTCTATCGGCAGATTTATTACGAGATCGGCGGATTTGCCTCTTATCCCGTCAGTCCGATGCAGCGCTTCGAGCTGTCGGCCGGCTACGATTACATCCAGTTCAACAATGTCATCTATACGAGCGTTTACGACGGATATACGGGCGAGCCGCTGGTCATCGATGACCGGACCGACCTGCCCTCGCCCCCCGGACTCCATTTGGTCAACGCGGCGGCCTCCCTCGTTTACGACAGTTCCTTCATGGGCGCCACGGGCCCGATCCTCGGCCAAAGCTACAGGTTCCAGATCTCTCCGACGTTCGGTTCGCTGAACTATTACACGATCATGGCCGATTACCGGAAGTACATCATGCCGGTCAAGCCGTTCACCCTGGCCATGCGTTTCATGCATTACGGCCGTTATGGCAAGGGCGCGGACGATCAGCGGCTGTGGCCCATGTTCATCGGCTACGACTGGTATATCCGGGGCTACGATTACAATTCCTTCCAGACCGATTATGGCTCATTCGATATGAACCGCCTCTTCGGCAGCAAGCTGATGCTGCTCAATCTTGAGCTTAGGTTCCCCCTCTTCGGCGCCCTCGGCATCGGGAAGGGCTTCTATGGCATCTTCCCCGTCGATTTCGTCGCTTTCTATGACATGGGCTTGGCCTGGGACAGCCAGTCGAAACCCTGGTTCGTGAACGGGGGGGACCGCAAGCCGCTCCGGAGCGCGGGCCTGGGTTTGCGGGTCAATGTCTTTGGTTATGCCGTCCTCGGCGTTGATTACGTCAAGCCGTTCGATCGGCCGCAGAAAGGATGGTATTGGCAGTTCAGTTTCTATCCCGGATTCTAATAAAAGCGGGGACGTATCACTTTTTCTCGAAAAAGTGATGTGTCCCCGTCCCGTCATCCCCATCAAAAAATAATCCTTCAATCCCGCCTGCGATTTCCTGTATCATAGGAAGCCGCGAACATGAACAGATCCATCCGCCCAGGAGGTCCTCCGATGGCCCGACGCGTCACCGCGATTTTTATTCTCGCCCTGCTTATTCTGGCCGCCGGATTTACGGCGACGACCAAGGTCCCCGAACCGAAGATTCCTTTCGAACCCGAGAAATATGTCTGCTATCGGGCCGCCGCGGCCGTCCAGATCGACGGCGACCTGGACGAAGCGGTCTGGTCCAAAGCGTCCTGGTCGGACAACTTCGTCGACATCGAAGGCGGAAAGAGGCCCAAACCGCGGTTCCGGACGATGTTCAAGATGCTCTGGGACGACGATTATTTTTATCTGGGGGCCTATCTGGAGGAGCCACACGTCTGGGCGACCCTGGCCAAGCGCGATTCGATCATCTATCAGGACAATGATTTCGAGGTTTTTATCGACCCTGACGGCGATACTCATAGCTATTACGAGCTGGAGATGAACGCGCTCAACACGGTCTGGGATCTCTTCCTGGTCAGGCCCTATCGCGACGGATCGCCCGCCAATATCCATGCTTGGGACATCCAGGGTTTGAAAACGGCGGTCAAGGTCAACGGGACGCTCAACAATCCGAACGACAAGGACAAAGGCTGGTTCGTCGAGATCGCCCTGCCCTGGGATGTCCTCAAAGAGGCGGCCAATCCGAAATCGGCGCCCAAGCCGGGCGACCAATGGCGGATCGATTTTTCGCGCGTCGAATACCGTCTGAATATCGTTGACGGCGCATACGCCAAGGCCGCCGACCCGAACACCGGCAAACCCTTGGCCGAGGACAACTGGGTCTGGTCGCCGACCGGATTGATCAATATCCATTATCCGGAAATGTGGGGATATGTTCAGTTCTCGGGGAAGGTCGCGGGACAAGGCCGCGATTCCTTTCAGGACAAACCAGAGGAAAAGACGAAATGGGCCCTCCGCCGGATCTATTACGCCGAGTGGGCCGCGCGCGCCGACAAGAACGCCTTTCTCGGCGACTGGAAGGCCCTCGGTCTGAAAGAAAAGGAACTCAAGATCAGGGGATATGCCTTCCCCCCAGAAATCCAGACGACCAGCAGTCTCTTCGAAGCGATCTATAAAGGCGAAGCGGGAGACGTCTGGCATATCCGCGAGGACGGGAGAGTCTGGAAAGACTGAGCGGACGGCCGGACGCGGCACATGACATTCGATTTCGACACGATCATCGACCGCCGGAACACCGGCTCCATGAAGTGGGATTGCCGGGAGCGGTCTCAATGGGAGCCGGACGTCATTCCCATGTGGGTCGCCGACATGGATTTTCCAGCCCCGCCCGCGGTCGTCGAGGCCGTGAGGCGGAGGGCCGAGCACGGCATCTACGGGTATCCCATCGGGTCCCGGTCGTTTTCGACCGCCGTCGCCCATTGGCTCAAATCCCGCCACGGCTGGGACGTCAAGAAGGGGTGGATCACCAAAAGCCCGGGGGTCGTGCCTTCGCTCTGTCTGTGCCTGAACGCGTTCACCCGGCGGGGCGACGGGATCGTCATTCAGACCCCCGTCTATCATCCGTTCTATCATGTCATCGACCACAATGAGCGGCGCCTCGTCCGCAATCCGCTGACGTTAGAAGCCGGCCGCTATGCCATGGATTTCGACGACCTGGAACGAAAGATCGACGCGGGGACGAGGCTGCTCATCCTCTGCAGCCCGCACAATCCCGTCGGCCGCGTCTGGACCCGGGACGAGCTGAAGAGGCTGGGGGATCTATGCGCGGCCCGAGACCTGATCGTCATTTCGGACGAGATCCATGCCGAGCTCGTCTTCAAAGGGCATCGGCATGTTCCGTTCGCTTCGATCTCCGAGGACCTGGCCCGGCGGACCGTGACCCTGCACGCCCCCAGCAAAACGTTCAATGTCGCCGGCCTGGAGACCTCGTTCGCCGTCATTCCCGATCCGGAGAAAAAGAAGCTCTTCGACCGCCAGATTCGGAACGCCTCGCTGAGCATGGGGAACATCTTCGGCCCCATCGCCCTCCAAGCGGCTTACACCCAAGGGGCGGCCTGGCTCGACGAGCTCCTCGTCTACCTTGAAGGGAATTTGGAGCTGTTGGAGAGGTTCCTGGTCGAGCGAGTGCCGCGGATCCGGTTCATCCGGCCCGAAGGGACGTATCTGGCGCTCATGGACTGTCGGGCGCTGGGGATGGAACAGTCCAAGCTCAACGAGTTCTTCCTCAAGAAAGCCCGGGTTTATTTCAACGAGGGCCCGCTGTTCGGCGAGGAACTGAGAGGCTATGTCCGGATCAACTTCGGCTGTCCACGGGCGCTGCTCGAGGAGGCGCTCCATCGCCTTGAGCGCGCCGTGAATTCGCTCTAGATTTTCCGGCTCATGTCCGGATATATTTAGGGATCGCTCCGGAGCGGAGGAGAGGATGAAAAAAAGAACGATCCTGCTGATCGGCTTGGCGGCCGCCCTGATCGGTGCCTGGGGATGCGGCACGAAGACCCTGCCTTCGGCCGCGGCCGACGCCGTCGGGATGTCCGAGGAGCGTTTGAGCCGGGTCCACGAGGTCATCAAGGAGGCCATCGCCCGCAAGGAACTTCCCGGCGCCGTCCTGCTCGTGGCACGGAAGGGGAAAGTCGTCCTGCGCGAAGCCTACGGCGAAAGCCAATGGGTTCCCGAGCACAAACCGATGGCGGCCGGCATGATCTTCGATCTGGCCTCGGTGACGAAGCCCGTGGCCACGGCCACGTCGATCCTGCTTCTCGCCGAGCGGGGCCGGATCTCCTTGTGGGACCGGGTCAAAATGCACGTTCCGGAGTTCGCCCCCTATGTCGATGAGTGGGGGCAGAAGGGCGAGGACGCGCGTATTTGGAACCTCCTGACCCATACCTCCGGCCTTCCGCCCTATACCGACGCGGCCGAGGCCGGGAAAAAACTGGGGAGTCCCTGCGCGACGGAGGCCCTGGTCAAATATATCGCCATTTTGAAAAAGACCAACCCGCCGGGCGCGGAATTCCATTACAGCTGTCTCGGCTATATCACCATGGCCCATATCGTGAAGAAAGTCTCGGGCTTGTCGATCGACGCCTTCGCCGAGCAGCACATCTTCAAGCCGCTGAAGATGTATCATACGCTCTATAAGCCCGCCTCGAAATATCCGGGTCTGTCCGTGCCGACCCAGGTCGTCGACGGCAAGCCGCTCATCGGCGTCGTTC